>NZ_CAWNNO010000007.1:16202-72235 GCF_963876085.1 Synechococcus sp. BDU 130192
GGAATACACTGACGAATACCGCGATGGGGCCAGAGAAGGCGATCGCATTGTAGGGGCGGATACCCACCAGACGGGCAATTTCAAACTGACGCAGCATGAAGCCGATCAGACCAAAAGCACCATGGAGGGCAACAAAGCTCCAGAGTCCACCGAGTTGGCACCAACGGGCAAAGTTCCAGTTGGCTTCGGGGCCCCAGAGGAAAAGGAGGGAGTGACCGAGGCTGTCAGCAGGGCTGGATACAGCAACAGTCAGGAAGTTACACCCTTCGAGATAAGAGGATGCTAATCCGTGGGTGTACCAAGAAGTAACGAAGGTGGTACCAGTCAACCAGCCACCGAGGGCCATGAAGGCGCAAGGGAACAGGAGGATACCGGACCAACCGACGAAGACAAATCGATCTCGCTTCAACCAGTCATCGAGGACATCAAACCAGCCTCGTTCCTGGGGCGCGCGTCCGACTGCAATAGTCATAAGGACGAAGTCTCCAAAATAGTAAGCAACAAAAAATTACATATAATTTCGGGTGTTTACTTGATGAAACACCTTACTTTCGTCTAGGTTCTAGGCAAAAAATGATAGTGAATCTAGACAAATGTGAGAAAAGTTTACCTTTCTTAATAACCTATTTTAGGGGATAAAGGCTGATTTTGCCAAATATTTTTGCCGCCCTCACTCCCCTAAGACCCTTGAAATTGCCTTGATCTCGCCCCTAAATGACACCGCTGTTCACGGCGTTGGAGCGGGGCTTTGGGGCGGCATAGATTCTTCAATATCCAAGAAGTAATGAGTCTTGCCAAAAAAATAAAAAGATGCCCCCTTTTCAAAGGACATCTACAACAACTTAACTTTCCAGGATGGTCGTTATTTTTGTTACTTAGCCGGAGCGAGACGAATATTTTTGGCCAATCCCAAGGCTTGTAGGAAACGAATTGTCATCCAAGTCATATCAATTTCCCACCAGTTGAGGCCATGGCGCGCGGAATATTGATAGGCATGGTGATTGTTGTGCCAACCTTCGCCGTAGGTGACAAGGGCAACCCACCAGCAGTTTTTCGAGTGGTCGTTGGACTCATGGCTTTTATAGCCAAATTTATGGGTGGCACTATTCACAAACCAGGTACAATGGAAAACCACGGCAAGGCGGAGAAACACGCCCCAAATCACGAAAGACCAGCCGTTACCGACCCAGGCTTCTCCCCAGGCATAAAGGGCTAAACCTAAGGCCACCTGGATGAGAACCATGTATTTTTGGCAAAAATTGTAGAAAGGATCGTCTTTAATGTCTTTGATGTAGCGATCAATGTCGCCACGGGCGGGAATTTCAAACAGCATCCAGCCGATGTGACTCCACCAGAAGCCTTTGTTCGAGTCATGGGGATCGGGTGTGTTGTCAGAATGTTTGTGGTGGATGCGGTGTAGCCCAATCCAGTCAATCGGCCCCCCCTGACAGGCGAGGGTGCCACAGAAAATCAAGAAATACTCAAGCCACTTTGGTACTTCAAAGCTACGGTGGGACACGAGGCGATGGAACCCTAGGGTAATTCCAATGCCACCGGTAATCCAGTGAAACAATAAAAAGACGCCCACGGCTTGCCAACTAAAGTTACCGGGTAAAAAGGCAAGGAGGGCGACTAGATGGATCAAGCTGAAATAGATAATCGTTGTCCAATCTAGGGGGAGTTTTTGGGAAGTGGCAACAGTCATGAAATATCCTTTCTGGAAATTGTACTGTGGGACATGGTATGCGGAGGCTCCGTATTTTTTCCACTGTCCTACATGATAAACACAAGCACGGCTCAGCAAAGGGAAGATAAGAACACTTTAGAAAGACGGTGCCTATCGTCGGAGAAGTCTTTCAAAGCGAAGCACAAAAATCTTGAAAATTCGGAACTTTGGGCTGAAATAGCGCTTGGGTGTTTTCTAAACTTTACTTTTAGATGTAACCGGGTATTTTCTTCGTTAAATCAGATTTAAATTTAACATTTATTTACGAATTTAATCAAGATTTGCTGAATTTTAGCGCGGAATTATCGGAGCGTCCATTCCCTAGGTTAGAAGTTTGGGGGCTTGGTATGATTGGCTCGCTCTTAAATTTTTCGCTGTTCGTTTTTTTATGAATTCTGCTGAGATTGTTCGCCGGGCGATCGCCACCCTGACCCCCACCTTCCAAACCATTGACCAACAAACCCAAACCAATCTCCGCAGAGTTTTGGGAGCCTTTCAAAAATATCGGGTGGGCGTCCACCATTTCAGCAGTGTCAGCGGCTATGGCCACGGGGATCTGGGGCGGGATACCCTCGATCAGGTTTACGCGGAGGTGATGGGCGCAGAAGCGGCTCTGGTGCGGGTGCAGTTGGTTTCAGGCACCCATGCGATCGCCGCTGCCTTGTACGGTGTCTTGCGTCCGGGCGATGAAATGCTCGCCGTGGCAGGGGCTCCCTATGACACCCTTGAGGAAGTGATTGGTTTGCGGGAAGAAGGTCAAGGTTCCCTGGCAGAATTTGGCATTGGTTATCGGCAGTTAGAACTCACTCTCACGGGAGAAATCGATTGGGAAACCCTCAAAACGGCAGTAAAGCCAAAAACACGGCTGGTATTGATTCAACGTTCCTGTGGTTATTCCTGGCGCAAAAGTCTTTCTACGGCCGAGATTCAGTGCATTGTTGAAATTGTCAAAGCCCAAAATCCGGACACCGTTTGCTTTGTGGACAATTGCTATGGAGAGTTTATCGAAACCCAGGAACCCACCGCTGTGGGTGCGGATCTCATGGCGGGATCACTCATCAAAAATCCGGGGGGCACCATTGTCACGGGCGGCGGTTATTTAGCGGGTAAAGCAGATCTGGTTGAAAAAGCGGCCTGTCGGCTTACGGCACCGGGCATTGGGAGTCACGGGGGGGCAACCTATGATCAAAATCGGCTGTTATATCAGGGATTATTTCTTGCACCCCAGATGGTAGCTGAAGCTGTGAAATGCACTCATTTGGTGGCCACGGTGTTTGCTGATCTGGGCTATGAGGTGCAGCCCAATCCCCTAGAAAAACGCCAGGATGTAATTCAGGCGATTCGGTTGGGTTCTCCGGAGAAATTGTTGGCCTTTTGTCGGGCTTGGCAAAAATTTTCACCCATCGGTTCTTACCTCGATCCGGTGCCAGCACCAATGCCCGGTTATGCCAGTGATTTAGTGATGGCTGGGGGGACATTTATTGATGGCAGTACCTCGGAGTTATCGGCGGATGGGCCACTGCGGGAGCCCTATGTTGTCTTTTGTCAGGGGGGCACCCATTACACCCATGCGGCGATCGCCCTCGAAGCGGTACTAGATGCCTTCAGGGATCTCTAGGGGGTACGGTTGGCGACGGACTGCACCAGACCAATGGCGATGAAATTGGTGAGGAGAGAGGATCGACCATAGCTCAGCCAGGGGAGGGGAATCCCGGTAATGGGCGCAATGCCAATGGTCATACCGACATTAATCAAGACCTGGAACAACACCATCGACAGCACCCCGACAGCGATCAGGGAACCGAAATTATCCTCGGTTTTGCAGGCAATGCGGATCAGGCGTAGGCACAACAGCCAAAATAAAAACATCACGGCGATCGCCCCCATAAAGCCTAATTCTTCGCCAACCACCGAAAAAATAAAGTCCGTGTGTTGTTCCGGGACGTAGTTAAGCTGGGTTTGGGAGCCATGGTAAAGACCCGTGCCCCATAGTTGACCAGAGCCAATGGCAATGCGCGATTGGATGAGGTGATAGCCGCCCCCAAGGGCATCCTGCTCTGGATTGAGGAAAAGGGTGAGACGGTCTTTTTGGTAGGGTTGGAGCATATTCCAGAGGATGCCAGCCCCGACCCCGGCGATCGCATTGCCCGCCATTGCCCCAACGGTGCCGAGCCAGCGCCAAGGGAGGGTTAACCAAGCCGTCAGCCCCATTAAGCCAAACCAAATCAGCCAGACGGGAAAAGCAACCCCAAACAAAATAGCTGACACAATGGGCGAGATAATCAGGAGAATCCAGCCAAAATTGGCATTGGCCCAGTAGAGCATCCCCAGGGTGATCGCCCCGAAAACCAGCGAGGTGCCAAGATCCTGGAGCAAAATTAGACTGCCGGGGATCGCCGCAATCATAAACACCTTTAGTAACATGGGCAACCGTGCCGCCGTATCTTGGTGGAGGGTCGCCGCCAGGGAGAGAATTAAACTCACCTTGGCAAATTCCGAGGGTTGCACATGGAAGCCCGCCACATTAATCCAGCTCTGGGCACCGTTGGCACTCACCCCAATGAACAACACCGCAATTAGAGACAAAATACTCAGGCCATAGACTAACCAATGGCCGACAATCATCGTTTGGTAGCGAGAACGGGCGATCGCCAAACAAACCCCTAGACCCACACCACCAGTGACCCAATGTTGCCACCAGTCCGTCGAACCAATATTGAGCTGGGCACTGCGGATCGCCAGACCAGCCAAGATCGTGAGGCCAACGGTGACCGTCATGAGCCACCAATCGATCCCCCACCAGAGGGCTAAAGCATTCACCAGAGGTTCCGCAATATAAGTCTTGAACGGATGACGACGTTGGGAGCGACGAAACATAGAATCATGTCCGAAAAAATCACTCCTATCTTGCCATAGACAGATGGCAGTCAACAGTAATTTGCTAGTTGCGCTTGTTGGCCATCCCAATCGCCTCGGAAATGTGATTGAGATTGTGGGTCTCTAATTTTTCCAACAGACCCCGGAGGATATTGGGGATAATCCAAGGGCCTTTGTAAATCCAGCCCGTATAAAGCTGCAACAAACTCGCGCCAGCCGTAATTTTTTCCCAGGCATGGTCAGCGGTAAAAATCCCCCCAACACCGATAATCGGCAAGCTGCCTTGGGTTTGTCCGTAGATAAAACGAATTACTTCGGTGGAACGTTGACGCACGGGCGCGCCACTGATCCCCCCCGCTTCCTCGGTGACGGGATTGCCAGTTTTTTCGAGGATTTGGGTCTTGAGGCCGTCCCGTCTGGTGGTGGTGTTGGTGGCAATAATCCCAGCAAGTTGATAGTCCTGGGCAATTTTTACGATATTGGCGATCGCCTCCCAGTCGAGATCCGGAGAAATTTTGATAAAAATCGGCTGTTGTTTGTGATTGGCTTGCTGAAGTGCTTCAAGGATCGGTTGAATTTGTTCTCCTCCCTGTAAAGAACGCAAGCCTGGGGTATTGGGAGAACTCACATTCACCACAAAGTAATCGGCCACCGCTTGCAATGCCTCAAAGCTCCCCAGATAATCCTGGGCCGCGGCCTCAAGGGGCGTCACCTTTGACTTACAGAGGTTAATGCCGATGGGAATGGTGCGGGGTTCGATTTGCCAACTTTCCCCTAGGGTTTTCGCCATCACGGCGGCCCCTAGATTATTGGCCCCCAAACGATTAAGGGCCGCTTGGTCAGCAGGTAAACGAAACAGCCTTGGTAGAGGATTTCCCGGTTGGGCATGGAGCGTCACTGCACCCATTTCCGCAAACCCGAAACCAAAGCGCGACCACATCCCTGCCGCCATTGCATCTTTATCACAGCCCGCCGAAAGTCCCACCGGATTCGGAAAATCGAGGCCCCAGAGGGTCTGACTTAAGCGCGGATCTTGGACGCAAAATTCCGCGACCATCTGCTCCTTTGCCAGGCGACTCCAAAGCAAATCCGGCGATCGCTCCAACCAATGGAGGGCGTTAATGAGTTGACGGTGTCCCTGTTCTGGATTGTCCTTAAATGCCGCCAGGACGAGGGGATAACCGGGTTTTGCAAAGTTCAGGAATGCCATGGGCTTGGGAAGAAAAGAAATGTTGGCTTGAGGAATCGCTTGTCGGGGAACGAGGCCCCAGGAAAATCCTTGAGATGTTGATTAATTAATTTTCTATCGATGATGGTCATGGGGAGGTTGCCGCCGCTGGAACTGCCGGGTCGCCCGGAGCGATCGCCAACGATATATTAGCCAGAGAGAGAGGAAATAGACCGCCACCGCCAAACCCACACCAACCACCGTACAGCCGATAAATAGGGTGCTGATAAAATTCATCCCCGCCAGACTCAAATCAGACCAGGATTCTAGCTGGGCTTCATCAAAGGTGATCGGCTGTTGGAGCAGCACTTCTCCCACCTGAAAGTTGAAGTAAAAAATGGGCACATAGGTCAAGGGATTACTCACCCAGGTACCCGCCGCTGCCGTCAGTTTATTGCCATTAAAAACCGTGGCCAAGAGGAGACCGATGATCGTCTGGAGACCGAAAAGCGGAAAACTCCCGGCAAATGCCCCGCAAGCCCAACCCCTGGCGATCGCCTCTGGTGTGCCTTCTTGCCGTAACACTTTGAGGTACCAATACCGGATCCAACGACGCCAACGGGACAATACATACTTGAACTGTTTGTGAGGCAGCGGTTTCACAGTAACCATACGGATCTCAGCTAAAAAAAATGGGGAATCACTCCCCGAATTGGATGGGTTGAAGTGGAGAAAGAACTTAGGCGCTCTTACCAAATTGGCGATCGTAGACCATTTCTTCCTTATCTGATTCTAGCTTGACGTCAGAACGGGGGTAAGCAACGCAGAGCAGTGCATAGCCTTCGTCTTGTAGCTCAGGAGAAAGCCCGATCCCCTCTTCACGACTGACACTGCCTTCGGTAATCAGTGCCGCACAGGTCGTACAAACCCCAGCACCACAGGAGGTGGGGAGATCAATGTTGTTGGCATGGGCAACATCGAGGATTGTTTGATCTTCTGGAACGTCGATGGTGTAGGTGTTGCCGCGATGTTTAATCTCTACTTTATAGGAGGTGGTCATAGGGGGGATTTTAACAATTATTTTAAGGTTTCTTTCGCTACATATTTTAAAGGATCGCCGCGCTTATTAAGAAATGTCGCTAAATCTAAACCTTAATTGCGTGGTCGCTGAGGCCGCAAAGTTCGGGTGTTAATTTGAAGGGCGAAATTCCCATTGGAAAATCCTTTTAAAACGCTTTAATTCGTCCATTTCAAGATTAATTCCTATGTATAACGGCAATACTAAAAAAGACTATATCCAAGCTGGCCTTGTAGCTGGTTTAGGGGCTGGGGTGGCCACTTCCTTTGCGGTGGGCCAGGGGCAACATCCGGCGATCGCCTTGGGGATTACCCTGATGGCGGCGGTGTTTGCGATGGTTTGTCACCGTTATGATCTGATTTAGATTGAAATCGCAGTTTAGTGTTTAAAAATCCGCAATGAAGGCGATCGCCATGACCGCAGCGGGGCGCCCCGATGTTCTTCAGCTTATTGAGGTGCCGCAGCCGCAGATCACAACCCCCCAGCAAGTCCTTGTGAAACTCCAGGCGGCGGGGGTGAATCCCATTGATACAAAAGTCCGTAGTCGAGGCACGTTTTATGATGATCCCCTCCCGGCAATTCTCGGTTGTGACGGGGCCGGGATAATTGAAGCGGTGGGCCGTGATGTCGAAAATTGTGCCGTGGGTGATGCCGTCTATTTCTGCGACGGCGGGTTGGGGAAAGCAGCCACCGGAAATTACGCCGAATATGCGGTAGTCGATGCCCGATTCATTGCGAAAAAACCAGAAAATTTATCCTTTGCGGCGGCAGCAGCAGCACCCCTCGTCTTGATCACGGCCTGGGAAGCTTTAGGCGATCGCGCCCGGTTGCAGTCTGGCCAAACAGTACTGATCCATGCCGGGGCGGGTGGTGTGGGCCATGTGGCAATTCAACTGGCAAAACTGTGGGGCGCAACGGTCTTCACCACAGTGAGTACCCCCGACAAAGCGCGGTTGGCCCGGCAATATGGCGCCGATGAAGCAATTTTGTACCGCGACGTGGATGTGGCCGAAACGATACACAAGTTAACCGATGGGGCTGGGGTTGATGTGGCCTTTGATACTGTTGGCGGTCAAGTCTTTTGGGAGACAGTGCCAGCGGTGAAAACCTACGGCGATTTGGTGACAATTCTCGAACCAGATTTTCAGCTTGGCAATCTCAAACAGGCCCGGCTAAAAAATTTACGGATTAGCCTAGAACTGATGCTAACGCCCATGCTTACCGGGGATGTGGCCGGACAAATGCACCAGGCCGATATTCTGCGGCAATGTACCCAATGGTTTGAGGCCGGGGAACTCAATATTCACCTAGGCCAAGCGTTTCCTCTGGCTGAAGCAGCAAAAGCCCACCAAATCATCGAACAGGGTTCCAGCACAGGAAAAATTGCCCTTACCATTTAGGCAAACTGTTGGGCATGGAATTGGGCATAGCGACCCTGGTGGGCGAGTAATTCCTCGTGGGTGCCGGATTCAACAATTTCTCCTTGATCTAAAACGATAATGCGATCGCTACTGCGGACAGTGGCGAGACGGTGGGCAATTACAAACACGGTGCGGTCTTGCATAATCCGTTCTAGGGCTTCCTGCACCAGGGCTTCCGACTCCGCATCGAGGGCAGAGGTGGCCTCATCCAAAATTAAAATGCGGGGATTGAGTAAAACAGCCCTGGCGATCGCCACCCGTTGCCGTTGACCACCAGAGAGATTAACACCCCGTTCCCCCACATAGGTGTGGTAACCCTGGGAGAATTCCGAGATAAATTGGTGGGCATTGGCAATTTTTGCCGCCGCCTCTACCTGTTCCAAGCTAAATTCCGTTTGACCGAAAGCAATATTTTGGGCGATCGTTCCGGAAAAAAGTACCGTTTCCTGGGGAACAATGCCGATTTGCTGGCGCAAACTTTTGAGGGTGACGGTGCTGGTATCAATGCCATCAATAAAAATTTTTCCGGCCACCGGATTATAAAAACGAGGTAATAAATTGACCAACGTCGTTTTGCCCGCCCCCGACGATCCCACTAAGGCGATCATTTCTCCCGGTTGCACTGTCAAATTGATATTTTTTAAGACGGGTTTATCTGCTTCGTAGGCAAAGGAAACATTCTGATAGTCTACTTTTCCCGTCACAGCGGGCAATGTCTGGGCATCGGCTGCTTCTAAAACCGTTGGCTGCACGGCCATCAGTTCAAATACCCGATCAACGGAGGCTTCCCCTTCCTTAAACTCGTTGAAATTGCTGGTGGTAATTTGGATCGGGTCAATCAGCAAGGCCACTGCGGCCACATAGCTGACGAACTCTGCCGCCGTTAAATTTTCCTGGGCAATTTGCCAGCCCCCCAAGAAAAACAGAAAAATTACCGCCATCGCTTCCAGGAAACCCACCACCACAAATTGCAGGGCTTTAATCTGGGCAGTGCGGAACTTAGCGCGACGGTTTTGTTCGGCTTCCTCGGTGAACCGTTGCAATTCATAATCTTCAGCGGCAAAGGCTTGCACGAGACGAATCCCATTAAAAACTTCAGTTAATAGAGAAGAAAGGTTAGAGGTGCGGGTTTGACTGCGGCGGGAAAAATCCAGAAGTTTTTCCCCAAAGGAACCAATCAAAATCGCCATCAATGGCCCAATGATCAAAGCCGCCAGGGTGAGTTGCCAGTTGACATAGAACATATAGCCCAGCACCACGATTAGCTGCAAAATGCTGGGCACAAATTGATGGAAAATTTTGTTAATTACTTCCCCAACTCGGTCTACATCTTCCGTGAGACGGTAGGAGAGATCGCCAGTTTTTGCTCCCTCAAAGTAATTCAAACTGAGACGATGGAGGTGGCCATAGACCTGGGTGCGGAGTTGGAGGGCAATTTTTAGGGCGGCCTTGGCCATTAGGGTATCTTGGCCGTATTGCACCGCCCCCCGGATGAGAAAGATGATCGCTGCCTGGCCTGCTAAGTTGACGATGCCCTGGATATTCCCTGCACCAATGTCGTTGGCCATGTCACCCGCCAGGATCGCCAAAATCGGCCAAAAGACGGTGAAGCCGACGGTACAAATGAGGGCTTGGCCAATGGTGAGCCGCTCGGCCTTGAGATAGGGCAATAACTGGAAATAGCTAGAACGGGGACGGCGTTTCAAGGGAATAGGTCTTTAAAAGGGTGAGCAGACCCATGGTAAGCGAATTCGGCGGCAATTCTTTAAGGAAAAATACATCCTGGGGACTATCGGTGCGATGATGATAGGCTATACCTTTATCTATTTTTTCCGGCTTCGATGAGTGTAGATTGGATTACGAGAGCAGATCGTCTCAGTGCTTTACCGCCCTATGTGTTTGCCCGGTTAGATGAACTGAAAGCACGGGCACGGGAACAGGGTATTGATTTAATTGATTTGGGGATGGGTAATCCAGATGGGTTCGCCCCACAAGAAGCCATTGATGCGGCGATCGCCGCCTTTGAGACGGCCCAATTTCACGGGTATCCGCCCTTTGAGGGGACTGCTAGCTTTCGTAAGGCGATCGCCACTTGGTACAAACGCCGCTATGCCGTTGAACTAAATCCCGATAGTGAAGCTCTGCCTCTGTTGGGATCGAAAGAAGGTCTTGCTCACCTGGCCCTCGCCTACGTGAATCCGGGAGATACGGTATTGGTGCCGAGTCCCGCTTACCCGGCTCATTTTCGCGGCCCATTAATTGCCGGGGCCAAGATCCACGAAATTATCCTCAAGCCGGAACAGGATTGGGTGATTGATCTCAGCAGCATCCCGGAAGAAGTGGCGAAAAAAGCCAAAATTCTCTACTTCAACTACCCCAGCAACCCCACTACTGCCACAGCCCCCCGGTCTTTCTTTGAGGAAGTGGTGGCGTGGGCGCACAAGTATCAGATAA
Organism: Synechococcus sp. BDU 130192; assembly: GCF_963876085.1. Taxonomy (NCBI): domain Bacteria; kingdom Bacillati; phylum Cyanobacteriota; class Cyanophyceae; order Synechococcales; family Synechococcaceae; genus Synechococcus; species Synechococcus sp. BDU 130192. Next base: position 26,927 of record NZ_CAWNNO010000007.1, read on the forward strand.
TGCTCGTCCATGACCTGTGCTACGCCGAGCTTTCCTTTGACGGTTACAAGCCCACCAGTTTGCTCGAAATTTCTGGAGGGAACGAGATCGGCGTCGAATTCCATACTCTCTCCAAAACCTACAATATGGCGGGTTGGCGCGTCGGGTTTGTGGTGGGCAACGCAGACATCATCCAAGGTCTACGCACCCTAAAAACCAACTTGGACTACGGCATTTTCTCCGCGATTCAAAAGGCCGCTGAAGCAGCATTGGGACTACCAGACAGTTATATCCAAGGGGTGCAGGAACGCTATCGGGAACGGCGTGATGCGCTGATCGAAGCCCTGGGGGAAATTGGCTGGAATATTAAACCTTCCAAAGCGACGATGTATCTCTGGGTTCCCTGTCCGCCGAGTATGAATTCCACGGACTTTGCGCTCTATGTGTTGCGAACTACCGGAGTCGTTGTGACCCCAGGCAGTGCCTTTGGGGCTGGTGGGGAAGGCTATGTGCGGATGAGTTTAATCGCCCCGGTTGATCGACTCCGTTATGCGATCAGTCTCTGGGAAAAAGCGGGCATCCACTTCGATATGCCTGCACCAGCAAATAATTAAATTCACAATATTTTTGAGATTTATCCTCGGTTTTTTGAAAAAGTCGGGGATTTTTTGTGAATTTTGCAACTATAGAATGCCCAGTTACTTTTCTAATAAAAATAAATGAATTTTCATAGCTAATTGCAGTTTGATTTATATATCAAATTGTACTATACAATGTATTTCATTGATTGATTGTGGCCAACTCTGAAGGGCTATAATTTATTGAAAACATGAAAAACAAAAAGTAAGCTATTTATTTAAATCATTGGATTTTAGTTCAATTTAAAATTATCCCAAAGATTTATAATGGTCTGCATGAATTAAGTTCCTATAATTTAGTCTATTATAAAAAGTAATCAAAAATGTGTGAATTTTTCAAAAATCCCACCAGTTACATACTATTGGTCAATATTATTACATTAATTTGGGGGGTGCAATCATGGAGAAAAAGTCTTCGAGAAAAATGGACAAACAATCTTCGAGATACTGGAGCAGAGTTGATCGGTGCAGCGGAAAAAGTTTATGCAGAAGCATTAATCAGTGGTGTAGTATCAAGACCAGAAATAATATCAACGTTTATTGTTAAAGAACAGAAGTTTCTTTTTTTATTCGCAGACAATAAAAAGGAAAAAGATTCTTTTAAGCATAAAATTGAAGCGCTTAGAGAAGCGGCAGAATCAGCTAATGCAAACAATTATAGGACAAAGCTTGATGAGTTTTCAGAAGCTGTTAATGCAAAAATTCTTAAAGAATGGAAACAATTAAATTGCATCATTTAATAAGGCGAGGATAATTGTGTTGGACTTGATGGTCAACGAAAATCCTCTTGATAGTCAAGTAAACATATGGCTACCAGCGAGTGGATTAAAATTGTAAAATCAGTAACTTGTTAGAATTATGATTCTCGACATAGATTTACCACCTGAACTAGAGCAATATCTCTTGCAAGAAGCTGAGCAGCAAGGTCTATCGATTGAAGCAATGACCCTAAAGGTTCTGGCAAGCTCACTTCAAGTTAGACAAAAACAGGCCAATGTTATTGATATACTCCAGTCCTGGATTGATGATGAGAATATTGAAGAACAACAAGATGCAGGTGAGTATTTGGTTCAAGTGTTGGATGAAGATCGACTTTCTGACCGCAAGTTATTCCCCCTTAAGATGAAAGGTGTCACATGGTGAGGCGAATAATTTTATTGACTGTTCAAAATTTAATCGAATAAAAGGCGATCGCCCTTTTCCCTCGATCGCCTTTCCACAAAAAGCCAGCCATAGCGAAAACCGGAGGCAATGGGAGATAATCAGTAAAGAAATGTAAAAACCTCTCAGCAAAGGACAAACGCAACCATGCGCGTAATTTTAATGACGGGAAAAGGAGGCGTCGGCAAAACCTCTGTCGCAGCAGCTACAGGACTCCGCTGTGCCGAGTTAGGCTATCGTACCCTAGTGCTCAGTACCGATCCCGCCCACTCCCTCGCCGATAGTTTTGATGTAGAGCTTGGCCACGACCCCATCGAAGTGAAGCCAAACCTCTGGGGCGCAGAACTCGATGCCCTGCGGGAGCTGGAAGGCAACTGGGGCGCAGTGAAACGCTACATTACCGAAGTCCTCCAAGCGCGCGGTCTCGATGGTGTCCAGGCAGAGGAACTCGCCATTCTGCCGGGCATGGATGAAATTTTTGGCCTGGTGCGCATGAAACGCCACTACGACGAAGGTACCTATGATGTCCTGATTATCGACTCGGCCCCTACAGGCACAGCTTTACGTTTATTGAGTCTGCCGGAAGTGGGCGGCTGGTATATGCGTCGCTTCTATAAACCCCTCCAGGGGATGTCCGTGGCGTTGCGACCCCTCGTTGAACCCATTTGGAAACCCCTCACGGGTTTTTCTCTCCCGAATAAAGAGGTAATGGATGCGCCCTATGAATTTTATGAGCAGATCGAAGCCCTCGAAAAAGTGCTGACGGATAACACCGTTACTTCCGTGCGCCTCGTGACGAATCCAGAGCGAATGGTGATTAAAGAATCTCTCCGCGCCCATGCTTACCTGAGTTTGTACAACGTTTCGACAGATATGGTGGTGGCCAACCGGATTATCCCCGACAGTGTGAATGATCCGTTTTTTGCCAACTGGAAAGACAATCAACAGACCTATAAGCAAGAAATTCACGACAATTTCCACCCTCTGCCCGTAAAGGAAGTGCCCCTTTATCAGGAAGAATTGTGTGGTTTGGCGGCCCTCGAACGACTCAAGGAAACCCTCTATGGCGAGGAAGATCCGACCCAGGTCTATTACAAAGAAGATACGGTGCGGATGATCCAAGGGGATGGCGGTTACAGCCTCGAACTTTACCTTCCCGGCATTCCCAAGGAGCAAATCCAGCTCAATAAAACGGGCGATGAACTGAATATCCGCATCGGCAACCACCGCCGGAATTTAGTCTTACCCCAAGCCCTCGCAGCGTTAAAACCCTCTGGGGCAAAGATAGAGGAAGATTTCCTGAAGATTAAGTTTGCGTCCTAGATTGCCCAGGATTTTTTAAATAAAAATCACTCAACTCTCTGTTCTGTCTCTGGAATGGAGAGTTTTTTATTGGGCCGAAAAATGTTTAGACTGCCCGACAATCGAACGAACCCGGTAGATGGGCCGCCCCTGGGATTCGTGGTAGGTGCGGATCAACAGTTCCCCCAAGAGGCCAAAACCAAAGAGTTGCACCCCGGCTAATAAAAGGATCGCTACCAGGAGCAACAAAGGGCGATCGCCAATCGCTTGGCCCAAAAAGAGCTTGAGGAACGATAAATAGCCCCCCAAAATAAAGCCGACGAGCATAAAAATAATGCCGAGGTAGCCAAAAACGTGCATCGGGCGGGTGAGGAATTTTTTCATAAACCACACCGTCAGCAAATCCAGCAGCACCCGAAACGTCCGGTCTAGGCCGTATTTACTGCTGCCAAACTGGCGGGCATGGTGCCGCACGGGAATTTCAGAAATAGTCGCCCCTTCAATAAACGCTAGGGCGGGGATGAAGCGGTGCAATTCCCCATAGAGATTCAGATCTGCCAAAATTTCCGTCCGGTAAGCCTTGAGGGAACAGCCATAATCATGGAGATTGACCCCCGTTACCCGACGGATCAGGGCATTGGCAATTTTTGAAGGGAGAAGCCGCGTCCACTGGTTATCCTGTCGTTCCTTGCGCCAACCGCTGACGAGATCATAACCTTCGTTCATTTTTTGGAGCAGGTTGGGGATATCCGCCGGATCATTTTGTAAATCTGCATCTAGGGAAATAATGATCTCCCCTTGGGCGTGTTGGAATCCCGCTGCCATTGCTGGAGTTTGGCCGTAGTTACGCCGCAAAATAATTGCCCGTAGATCTTCCCGTTCGGTGGCTAATTTTTTTAAGAGTGCCGTGGAGCCATCCTTCGAGCCATCGTCCACACAGATAATTTCGTAGGCATAGTTGTGGGCTTGCATCACCGAGGCGATCGCCTGGATCAGGTGCGGCAGACTTTCCACTTCGTTGTAGATGGGCACCACAATCGATAGGGTTTGGGTAGTGGCAGGCGCTTCGGTGATCGGGGCTGGGCTAGACATCAATGGTGGTTAAATTTGACAGGCTAAGGACGGTGGGGCGTAACTTTCCATGACACGACCAAAGCCACAGAGGGTCTGGTGGTAGGCGCGACTAATCATGTCCCACGGCTCCCAGAGGCGATCGATGCCAATGCCATTGCGGCCCATCTCGATGCCGGAGCTATGGATATAATAGCCTTCTCCGAGGTACAGGGCGACGTGATCAATGCGTTGCTCTTTGGCAAAGAAAATCAAATCGCCGAGTTCCAGTTCTTCTTGGGAGATAGGCTCCACGAAATCCCCCTGTTGATAGGAGTTGCGCGGTAACCAAATCCCCTCGGAAGCATAGGCCGCCTGGATAAACCCAGAACAATCATAATTCGGCGCAGTAGTGCCCCCCCATAGATAGGTATTACTCACTCGCTTTGCGGCGTGGGCAAAGATCAAAATATTTTCCATGCGCGCTTCGATTTCTGGTCGGTCAACCGGGACAAATTCGTAGGGTTCTTCGGCGACTTCGAGGTGTTGTAAATCTGCTTTTTTGAGCCAGGTACAATAGCCATCTTCGACGGTCATCACCCGCACAGCCTGGTCTGTTTCTTTATTGAGCATTTGCACCCGACGACCAGCGGCAGCTTGGGTACCGAGGGACTGACATTCGACGTCGTCATATAGATCGAGGGTTTGCAGGCAAAAGTATTCACCACTGGGAGAAGGGGACAGTTGCATAGATTTCAAAGGGGTTAGGGGGGATGGATGCGGGAGGAGAGAAATCAACGGTGCAGCCGTCTTTGCCGCCTATTCTATCCTGACCTCGGCCTGGTGCAGCGATAATTGGAGGCGATCGCCATAGGTGAGATCCAGAATCAGGGGAGCAAGGACTTCGAGGGTGGCAGGGGCTTGGAAATGGCCCAGTTTCGTTTCAGGGTGCGGGTAATAAATTAGGCCATCATACCGCTGCTGGCGGTGCTCAATGTAACAGGGACTAAAAGAAAAGGTCTCTGGGGGAAAATCCGGGTGCCATTGCAGATTTGTGAACGTATAACGGGGTTGAATCAGAGTAAAGGTTTTGGGCGCAATGGAAATATTGAGAGTACCCGGAAAATAACCGGATAAATCTAGGCCCAGGTTACGAAAATGAGGTGTTTGCAGGGCAATGGTACCCGCTTCGTAGGGACTGTTTTTCGCTTGCCCCGAAGCCACTTGATGACCCCGTGTAAGCAAGCCCGTCACCGTTTGCCAGGTCATGGTTTTAATCCCGCTGGTGGGAAAATTGGTAAGCCCCCACAAACGCTAGGGCGATCGCCACCCCCGCCAAAATAGGAATCGCGTGCCAGGGAAATTCCGAAAGGGGTAAATAGGCCGCCGCCCGCAGTCCGGTGGTGGTGTAGGTCAGCGGGATGCAATAGACAATCGCCCGGAACAGACGGGGTAAAGTTTCCGGGTCGAAAAAGGTCGCCCCCAAAAAGGACATCGGCACGATCAAGAAATTATTAAAAATCCCCACACTTTCCAGGGATTTGACCCGTAGACCGACAATCACCCCTAACCCCGCAAACACAGCGCAGTTCAACAGCAGCAACAGAATGAACAGAGGATTGATAAAGCTAAAAACTTTGCCCGTAAAAAGGATTGCCACAATCAGCACCGACCCTGCCGTCATCAGTCCCCGCAGGATGCCAGCCATCATTTTCCCTAGGTGTAAGGCGAGGGGATGGACGGGCAACAAAAGCAGTTCTTCAAAGGTTTTGCTGTAGAGGCGATCACCACAGATCGAGAAGGTTGTCCCCCCGAAACTAATGGTCATCGAAGACAGGGCAACCATCCCCGGCAAGATAAATTCTAGGTAGGTATCCCCGGCGGGGGGAGTAATCGCTTGATCTAGGGCGCTACCGAGTCCCAGACCAAAGGCCAAAATGTAGATGAGTGGCGAAACCAAACCCGTTGCTGCCACCTGTTTGAGGCGCACCCGCAACTTTAACCAGTCCCCCCAAAAAACACCGAGGGTATCACCCCAAAGATGGGCTAGTTCAGAGCGTTGACGAGGCGGTGGGGTCGTGGTGGTGCGGACTTGATCGGAGACGGCTTCTAGGTTAGTCACGGTGCTTTTTAGGACAACTTTACATCGCTTCACATTATCGAATTTTAGGCGAACTTGCTAGGGTTCATCATTTAGGTAGCTAATGATTCGGGGCTAGATTCGTAAACCAAATCAAACTGCCATGGGCCTTGAAGGATTTGGCATAAACGAGGTACTATTGTAAGCTGTGTCGATTTATAGAAACTTATATGCCTAAATTAAAGACTCGCCGTGCAGCTGCGAAACGATTTAAGCTGACTGGCAGCGGCAAGAAAATCGCCCGTCGCAAAGCGTTTAAGAATCACCTTTTGAACCATAAGAGTTCAGAACAGAAGCGTCGTCGTCTGTCTGGGATGGCCCTCGTGGACAAGAGCGATGAGAAAAATGTTCGTCTAATGCTTCCCTACGCCTAGAGACAACGAACGGTAGAAACTGTCTGGTTTCTGAAAAATCGAGAGTTTTATTACTTAAATTATATATAGGTAAAGTTTATGCCAAGAGTAAAGCGCGGTAACGTCGCCCGTAAGCGTCGTAAAAAAATCCTTAAGTTAGCGAAAGGTTTCCGGGGTTCCCACTCCAAGCTCTTCCGCACTGCAAACCAGCAGGTCATGAAGGCACTCCGGAATGCCTACCGCGATCGCCGCAAGAAAAAGCGTGATTTTCGTCGTCTGTGGATCGTGCGGGTTAATGCCGCAGCTCGGTTGAATGGTCTGAGCTACAGCAAGCTTACCCACCAACTCAAAAAAGCGAACATTGAGATCAACCGGAAGATGCTGGCTGAACTGGCTGTTGTTGACCCCCAAGCTTTTGCCCAGGTGGTTGAAGTGGCAAAAAGTGCCTAGACAGTAACACCATTTCGTCGGTTGTGGCATTATTAAAAGTGAAGAATTGAATTAGCCCCCAGAGTAGCCATTCTGGGGTTTTTTTGTTAGGGGGAACTCATGGCGCGCGGTGGAGTATTTGGATATGGGTTGGCGATCGCCGCTAGCTTCTTTTTCGGGGCAACATCTTTAACCCAAGCCACCCCCCTCGAAACCATCCAAGCACGGGGGATTCTCCGGGTCGCGGTCAAGGAAAATGTGCGGCCCTTGGGATTTCGGGATGAAGCGGGAAATTTACAGGGCTTGGAAATCGATATTGCGCACCAACTGGCGGCGGAATTATTAGGCGATCGCCAAGCGGTAGAATTGATTCCCCTCACCAACCAGGAACGCCTCGATGCGGTGCTGACCGGGGAAGTGGATCTCGTCATTGCCCAACTCGGTCTTAATGCTTCCCGTCAACGGCTCGTGAATTTTAGTCCCTACTATTACCTCGATGGGATTGGCTTCGTGACACGGGATCGTGAGATCCAATCCCTAAATCAAATCAGTGATCAACGGGTCGTTGTCCTCGAAGGTTCCGAGGCGATCGCCGCCGTGCGCGCCTATTTCCCTGGAGTCACTCTCGTTGGTGTTAACTCCTACCAAGAGGCGTTAAATTACCTCGAAAATAACGAAACCGCCCTCTTTGCAGGGGATCATTCCGTCCTCACGGGCTGGGTACAGGAATACCCAGAATATCAACTCCTCCCCGCTTGGCTCACGGGAAATCCTTTGGCGATCGCCTTTCCCAAGGGAAGACAACACCAAAGCCTGAACCAAGCCCTCCAGGAAACAGTAACCGATTGGCAAAATAGCAATTGGTTAACGGAACGTATCAATCATTGGGGCCTGCCCTAAAGACCTGATACACTAGCAAAGCCGAACCCCATAACGACTGCGGAGTCAGTGGTCTGGGTCATCATAAACATCTTTTAAAGCATTTTATCTATCAAGACATTTGCCGTTATGGATCAAGAGTTTCTGCCAATCTTTTACCTGTCTATCCTCGTTGCTCTGCTAGGGGGATTAGCCTTTTTTCTATTCCGTCAAGTTATTAAGACCCGCCGCGTTGAAAATACCTTTTCTAAGCTACAAACCAAACTCAAGCAAGGCTCTGGCACTGCCAAAGAATATTACGAACTCGGTAGCCTCTACCTCGACAAAAAACTCTACGTACAGGCGGCCCAACTGCTCCAAAAAGCACTGAAGGTAGAAGACGAGTTGGAACCAGAAAATCAGGCATTAGTATATAACGCCCTCGGCTATGCCTATTTCGCCCAGGAACAATATGACCTCGCCATTCGCCAGTACAAAGCAGCCCTAAAGGAAGTCCCGGATTACGTCACAGCTTTAAACAATCTGGCCAATGTGTACGAAAAAAAGCAAATGACAGCGAAAGCCCTGGAAACCTATGAACTTGCCCTAAAAGCAGAACCAGAGAATAAAACAGCGAAAAAACGGGCCGAATCACTCCGCAAACGGTTTGTTTCTCCTTAGACCCCCCTCTGACTGGCGGCATCTCCCCCAGGGGCCACCCCTCTAGCTCCCCTCTAGGGGAGAATACGCCTTCCGGCCTTCGGCCACTTTCCCCAGGGAAGGATGTGCTGGGGTCTTTTTTGGCGGCTGAATTATGAATTATTTTACGCGAGCCCGGAAGCGGATATAACCATAGGCCGCACTTTGTACAGTCGCTAAATTGACTCTGATAATGCCACTAAGCTCTGCTTGCTGTTCTGGAGTTAAATCGTTATCAACACCTGTGCAACCTGTGGCTTCAGTGTATGCTGAAAAAAAACGACCGCGATCGCCATCAGCAGCACTTGTCAGATAGACATCCGAACCTAAATTCAGCTTAATACCAAGGTCCTCTGTGGAAGTTGCACCATTATCAACAGGCGTAAAACCATCATAACTATCTGGAAGGTACGTTAGATACCTTGACAAAGGGTCACAGATTTTGACTTCTGCAGCGGTACTTATTCCTTTATTCAAAAAGTAAATAGTGTATTCCACTATATCGCCTGGGGCAGCTTCTGTACTAATTTCACCAACAACAAAATTAGCTGGCCACATTTCATGATTAGTTCCATCAGAGGGAATAATAGTCGAGAAATTGGTGATATTTCCATTGACAGCCGTGATTTGTGTAATCCGTTTTAACAATAACAATTGCGGCAAAATATTACGAATCCCAAAATCTCTACCTTGAATATTATTACTACTATTAAAAAGATCCGTCTCTAAAGGACTAGTCGCCCCCCAACCTGATGGTAGAGAAGCAGCAGGGGCGGGATTTCCCACAACGGCAACACCGGTACTTAAACGAATTCTGACATTTGTATTAAATGGGACATCATTAAAGGTATAAGTGCCATCTGGTTGAACTGGAGCACTCGCAAGAACATTACCATTACTATCCACCAAAATTGCCTTTAAAAGGCCATCAGCATTTGTTCCTACTTCAGAACCTGTTTGAATATTTGTAAAAGTGTTATTGGCAGAGTTGTCAACATCATTCCAAACTGTACCACTTAAAAATTCATCATCAAAGATCGTGTAAATAGAGCTTGTAATCGGCGCTGCACCACAAGTAGTCGTGGAGAGATTGAAAAACTTGGTAGGATCTGCATTGATCACAAATTCAATTGTTTCATTTCCCTCTGACTCCTGGTCTTGAATAATTTCAATTGGAATATTGATTAAGCTTCCTGTTGCTGCTGTGCCATCATAGTTTCCGGCAGGGATATTAAGAGTAACGGTATTACCAGTAGAGATAAAACCCCCTTGAAACTGAAAATCCAAACCTAGTGTTGCGGTACTGGATGGCTGGACTGTGATGGTAATGTCCAAACCAGAAGAACCGACCAGACCAACTACCCGAATTTGAGGAGGATTGGTTGTGGGAACTCCTTCGGACTCCGGTGCATTGCCCGTCTGTGCTGCAATTTCAATGACGGGCAAACCCGCAAACTGAGTATTATCAATAAAATTACCGATTGTAAGATTGCCACCAGCCGTGGAAATTGCCTCAAAACCGACCGGAATAGTGCCACTTACCCCTGTATATCGCAGGCTACCAGAATACCGTACCCATCCGCCTCCAGGGAGTGTTAATGGGTTTGTTGTAATGTTTGCGACATTGCTTGGTGAGAGGGTTGTGATAGAACGAGGATCCCCATCACTGGCTGTGCCAAATTGAACAGCTCTTTGGTTGTTGACAACAAAGCTTGCCACATCTGCAGTGCTTGCACTACTTCTACCACGGTGATTAACAGAAAATGTAATTGTTTCCCCATTAATTAAACAAAGATTCTGAAAAAGTTTGGAGTTTGCTTCTGCATTAAGTTCTGCAAAAACATTGCCATTCGGTGGAACTACGCCATTGAAGTTTCTGGTCCATAACTCAATTAAGTTTGCCCCCGTCGGAGAAACACTAAGATTGGGGTTGACATAACCAGAACAATTACCACTTCCATTAATTCGAGGATGAGTAGTACTCCATCCAGGAACACTAGTCTGATCAACTTGAATAAAGCAATTAGTGAAGCTACTAATTGTTGTTATGCCTGGAGATGTTGGCTTGGCAGGATAGGGCGTTAAATTTTGTTCGAAGCTAGGATTCAAAAATGACCGCTGGATAAATTGAGCTTGTGCGGTTTGAGGGAGAATACTAATAGAGGCGATCGCCCCAATAGTTATTGATAAAGTTTTTGAAATTGTTTTTCTTTTCGTGCTTTTCATTCTTTATCAGCTAGCTTTATTAATGACAGAAGAAATTTTTGAGAATTGAAAAAGTCTTGAACAGTCTAGTTGACATTATTAATTTCTCATTGAGAATTTGGATTTATAAAACGATCAAGATCAATGCGTTGTCCTAGATCACGGCTCCGTTGGCGACCACTAATTTGGAACAAATCATCCAGACGATTCAAATCTTCACTGAGGAGGAAATAAAGCGCTGATTCTAAACGGCGAATTTCTCTAGCACTGAGGAAGTTCGAGGTGGGTTCGAGGGCGGGAAACTCAGGAGTGTTTTCATCTAAACGGCGATCGCCAAGGATCAGCGGTTCGGTATTGGCATTACCAAAGAAGAAACTATCATCAGTATCGAGGCGGCGGGCCTGGATCTCACCCCCAAAGACCGCATCATAAATTTCGGGGGCGAGGGCCTGGAGTTCACTCTCGCTCAACTCATCTAAACGGCGATCGCCTAAGATCAGCGGTTCGGTGGTGCTATTCGTGATCAACTCATTGGCTGCTGATTCATCCAAACGGCGATCGCCCAGAATTTGCGCCTCTGGTTGGGGTCTGGGCTGGGGTTCGCTGCGGGTAAGGAGCCGTTCTGTCGGGATCTCTGCAATGGGGTCAGATTCTGGCATCAAGCTCGTGACAAATTCGGTGATCGGATTCATCGGCGTAACGTCGGCAAGGAGGAGGGTATCGGGATCAGCAAGTGGCACAAAACCGAGGATCCAGTAGGGCAGATAGGTAAAGTTGGGGTTGAGGTCAGCATCGGTGCGGTTATAGGTTTGGACTTGGAGATTTGTATCATCGGGGGTAAAGGTGGCCTGGGATAAGTTCAATGAAAAACTTTGGGGCCGTTCCTGGCGAGAATTGCGATTCACTGTACTGGTGGTGTTTTGGGGGAGATCAGGCGGTAAAGTCGCTAATTGGGGTAATTCTGTGTTGATTAAGTTACCCACAATGGGATTGCCACCGAGCTGGGTAGAAATGGCCTGGAAGGTAGCAGCAGTACCACTCAGGGTAAAGGTAATCGGCTGTTCTGGAACTTTGTTTGGGGAACTGTTGCCTAGGGATCGGAGCGTCAGGCGATCGCCACTGATCCCCCGACTGAGGAGATATTGGCGGGCGGTTTGCAGACGACGGGCTTCGAGATTATCGGGGGTCAGTTCAGCCAGGGGCGGGAGGATGCCTTGGATATCCAATTTTAGGTCTGAATATTGACCCAAAACAGTGACCAAACTATCGAGCACCATTTGTCCTTCCAGGGAAACACTGGTTTTCCCCCGCTCAAAATCAATGGCCTGGGACACATCTAAGCGCAGGGGTGTTTTTAAAGCCGCTTGTAAATTAGCATCAGGCTTGGGGGCTTCGACCATTAATTTGCGGGTTTCTGGCACAGCAGCAACGGGTTGCTGGCGACCAAAATCAAACAAACTGTCCAGCTTGAGAGTAACCCCCGCATACAAACCCCCATCCGAGCGACTGCCAGAGAAATCCCGATCATTGTTCACCCGACCAGAACTGTAGCCCACCGCAAAGCGGAGATTTGGTGTCGCATAGTAGCCCACCTCCGCGAGCCAACCCATTTCGCTATAGCCTGCTGAATGTTGATTAATCCAACGAATCCCGCCAGTCAGATCAAACTGTCGGTTGAGGAGATAAGTAGCCCGGAGTTGGGCGAGGGTCGCAGAAGTCGTTGTTTCAAAGTCTTCGGCGAGCTTGATGGAGGAATGGCGATAACCGAGCTTGCCGTAAAATTCCCAACGGTAGTTAGGCGCATAGATCGTCTCGGCGGCAAATAAATGTTCCGTGACGTCGTTCCCCCTGCCCGTGAGGAGGGTTTCGGGGATAGTGTTCGGATTTTTGCGATATTCATAGCGGAGGAGGGCGTTAAATTTATCCTCGTAGGGATTGCGGTAGGCGAGACCAACACGCAGTTCTGTGGTGGGAGGTAAACCACGGGTGGCTTGGCCTGCGGCGAAACGTCGGTCAAAATTAGCGAGGGCTGTCAGAGACGGCGATAGTTTGCCCCGGACAGAAGCTGTGATGTTACTGGTGCTGCTGCCGTTGGTATTGCGGAATTCGTAGCCCGCTTCGGCTTGGAAATTTTCACCATCGCCCCCACCTCGATAGCGGCCCCGGATACTCAGACTATCGCCCCCACGTAGGCCGGTCGAACGGGATGCTCCTTGACCCACTGCGCCATCACTACCCACAAAAAGATTACCCACAACTTTCTCGTAGGCAAAATCGAGGTCAAAATTTTTGAAGACGGCCCAGTTATGTTTAATGCCAAAGGTCGCTGCATCCTGCATCCCTGTACTAAAGCGTTCCATGTCATAACGGGCGCTGAGGATGGTGTTATGCCAGGGTTTGTATTCGCCAGTAAGGCCAATGCTGGTGGTGCTTTGGCCAGCGAGGGTACCGCTGTGGTACCAGTTTTGGTTCAGGTTTAGGTTGACGCCCTGGGCGATCTTCCAGTCCAGGCCAATTTGACTGCGATCGCTAAATACGGCATCAGATTCCGCCGAGAGGGTGGTTTGGTTGAGGAGGCGCAGTTTAAGGCGATCGCTGAGGGGCGTTGTGAAATTGGTACGCAGTTGGGTAGAGCTACCGTCGTTTTCAGGGTTGAGATAATCAAGGCGATCGCGGAATAACAAATCCACATTCAAATTCGCTTTGCCGAAACGCTGGGCGAGGCCGGCGGTGATGGTGGTGAGTTCGTTGTCCACCAGTCCAGTGGGAATCCCCTCTTGGCCGGCGTTGATCAGATCGCCGAGGGTAACGATGGGGCGAATATTCACCCCCTGATTTTTTTCGTGGTCGTAGTTAAAACGCAGTTGGGTGCTGGGGGAGAGCTGGGCATTTAGGTCAACGCCATAGCGAGTCTGGCCGGGGACAAAACTAATGGTGGAACGGTTGGCAAAACCGGTGTCGGCATGGCGATAGTAGGCCCGCCCGGTAAAACCATCGGCAAATTTAGCATCCAATTCAAAGCGGTAAGCGGAACCAGAAACATTCCCTAATTCGGCGGAACTATTTTGGCTCTGGGCGTATTCACCAATAAATTTGTAGTTTTCACCGAGGTGAATTTGAGCATCAACCCCATAAACTTCGAGATCTCGCTCTCCTTGGTCTTCACGGAAGTAGGTCGCCCCGATCCAACTGGCTTGCCCTGGGTCGCGGTTGAAATGGTAGCGTAGTCGTCCGGCATATACTTTATTGTCTTCACCGCTTTCATTTTGGTAGGTGACAACAATCCGCCGCACAAGAATTTCGCCGTTGTCGCCTATTTCTGTGCGTAGTACAGGATCGTTAAAGACAATGCTGCCCCGGTCGTAGTCAATTTCGTAATCTTGGCCCCGGAATAGGCGATCGCGCCAAATAATCGTACCGGGTCGTTCGAGTTCCTCTAGCTCAAAGTAAACTTCTTCACTGCCGGGGACTACGAGGCGTTGGGTGAGGAAATAAAAACCGCTCGTGCCATCGGGGAGGAGGGTATCCCGCTGGAAGGCTTCTCCGCCCTGGCTATAGAGGGCAGAAATTTGCAGATCGCCAAAATTGTAGTTGAGTTTCGCGCCGTTGAGTTGGCGACTGAGGGCAGTGAACTCCTGGGAAGCGGTGGCAAATTCTGCACTTGTGCCGTAGTCCCCCCACATGATGTAGTCGGGGTCAGTCACGCCTTCAATATCCGGAGTGCGTTCGAGGCGGAGGTAGAGACTGTCCTGGGAGGGGGTCAGGTTGCGGACGGTGGAATTGTCGCCATAGGTCAGATAAGGTTTTTCGATGGTTTGGTCGGCGCGAAAGAGGCGGTTGGTACAGGTTTCGCAAGCTTCATTCAAAGGGCGATCGCCATTGAAAGCTGCTGTGAAGAGCCAATCCCCAATCGTACCTGTGGCAAAGGCCGCGCCATCCACATCAATGACGGTATCGCCGTCAGCATCAGGGTTGAGGAAATCGCGATAACTACTGAAATAGTCCGTATTGTCTGCCCCGACCCGGAGGTTGATTACCCCCGTCAACAGGCTAGGACGGAGGGCGGTTTCAAATTGGACTTGGGTATAGGCTTCTAGTTCAAAGAGGCGGGCGCGAATTTGGACGGGGCCACTGTCAAGGGAGGATTGGAGGGTGGCAGTAAATTCCCCATCCTTGGCATCCACCTGGAAACCCGGTGCTTCAGGCCCGGCATCTTCTCCAAGAAATTCGCCGGCGGTGGCTTCGAGGGTAATCCGACCGCCCCCACTGGCCCGGTTGCCATTTTTATCGAGCAATATCCCTTGGATTGTCACAGGCGATCGCCCATCGGCGGGCACCCGCGTTTCAACAGTCGAGAGCCGTAAATTTGCCACATCCCCCGGCGCTTGGACTTGGATTTCATTGCTAACCGTGGTGCCATTGAGGGTCGCCGTCGCCTTGAGGGTATTCTCCCCAGGGCTAAAAATCACCCCGTACCAGGTTTGACGCACCATCCCCGTACTACCATTGGTTTCCAGTTGGCCAATTTGATTCGAGTCAATTTCGACACTATTAACGCTGAGGGTGGTAGTGCTGCCCGCGGGCACTTCGATCACGACGGCACTGGCATTTTTCTCTAAAATTGTCCCCGACCCAGGGCTAATAAATTGCACCGTGGGTTGGGCGATCGCCGTTGGCATTGGAGTAGACTCAATAACCGGCGTCAGGGTCTCCCGACTGTCTAGCGATTCAGTCGCCATGGGTACAGTCGGGGATGATTGGGCCAGTAGGATTTCTCCCTGGATCTCACTTGCTGCAGACGGTTTATTGAGGATCGCTTGAAACTCAGTTTCCTGGGGGCCTGTTGGCGTCTGGGTGGTTACAATACCGTTAATTTCAGCCGTTGTCACCGTTGGCGTTTGGGCCATTACTTCAGTAAACCAACCACTGAGGGCCAAAATTAATGTTGTTAGGGGAACGGAGAAGCGTTTTTTCATTCGTCTTCTCCAGGGATTAAAGGCGTTACGGCAAAGTTCATCCGAGCCATGCCACCGGGTTCAAGGCGCACTGTGCGACTATAGGTGCGGTCTTCGGCAATGAATTTTTCGTTAGGGGCGGGGGCATAACCGGGGACACTGGTCAGATCCAAGACCCCTGCATGCCAACCGGGGAGAACATTGGCAACGGAAAACAGGCCATTTTCATCGGTGACAATGCGGTTGCCATTTTCCATAAAGACGACGGCGTTGGGGATGCCGGGTTCACCGTACTGTTGTTCCCCATCGAAATTTTTGTCTTCAAAGACTCGCCCAATGATTGTGCCGAGGTCGGAAATTAAGCCGTTGCGAATCCCCACGTTGTAAACAGCGGGGCCATCCCGGACGGTGAAATTGTTGTCTTGGCGATCGCCGGTGACAAAGGCCACATTGCGCCCATCACCCCGCAGGGCATCGGGGGTAACTTCTACGGCATAGACAATGCGGGCCAGGGGGTTATTTTCGGGAGGGGTTCCACCGGGTAAGGGCTCTTGAAATGTAAAGGTAATATCTCGACCATTTACCTGGGTTTCCAGAATCGCCGGATTTTCGCCAATGATCCCTTGCACGGAATCTTCAATTAACTGGAAGCCGAGGGGAAGGCGATCGCGTACTTCAACATTTTCTAAACTGCTTGTGCTGAGATTATTGATACTCAGGCGATAAACAGCAATGCCTCCAGGTGTAACGGTGGCGCGGTCGGCGGTTTTTTGGATGGCGATCGCTTCGTTCTGACAAAGAGTTGCAAAGAATGTAGTGAACACAACTAGGGCATTTCTTTCGGCACGGGGAATGGTGATCTCCTGATTCATCATCGAAGGATTATCCAGACTCAGGGGAAGACCATCGAGGGCGTTGGCTACATAGGTAAAAGAATTTGGCGCAACTGCTGTAATCCGAATTTGGATCCGGCGCTCATCCAGGAACGAGCCAAGCGGTGGCCGAATCAGCAAAATATATGTAGCATCAACAGCAATCTGGTCATTGCGTAGTAAGAAATTAAACTGGCCCCGCAAGTCTGGGTTTCCTAGAGCCTCGGTTTCGCCTAAGTCAAAAGGATTTTTATTCTCAGGGTTAACATTCACGATGCCTGGGGGGAAAGGCGGAATGCCATTAGGGGAAGGCTCAAGGACGAGTAAAGGGCCAAGCTCTGTTTGTAAAGGGCCAGTTGCTTCGTATAACGCGATCAAAAAGCCACGGTAGTCGGCGAGGGGTTCCCCGGCACAACCGACCACTCGACCCAAGGGATCTGTAAGCAGTCGCGAATTGTCAAAATCAAGGACGATTTGATTGGTGTTGACGCTAAAAGTCGTATCACCCGTCTGATAGCTGGCTCCGGCCCGGTTAAAGAGGGTAACGGTGTCTGTCGTCTCTGGGGACTGGGCCAAAACCAAAGGCATACCTAAATTCAAGCCAACGCTAACTAGGGCGATCGCCGCTGGCGATCGCTTGAGGATTAGTCGTGAATGGTCAAGAAAATTAGGCATTAAAAAAACTCTGGCCGACGAAGGCCTCCAAAAAAGTAAAGACCAGTGAATGTTTGACGTTTATTGAACGCGGACTTGGTACTGGCCATTCACGCTAGCCCTTGCAGGGACAGCATTTTGGAAGGTCCAACGCACATGGGTATAGCGTTCCGCTGGGGCCGGGCGCGTTTCCACACGACCATCGGGCAAGGTGACGCGAATCGTCGGGTTGGCACTGTAGGTTTTGCCGCCATCGATGCTGTAAGTGATTGTTGCGCCACCCACAGAGGCTGCTGACCCCATCACATAGACAGTATTGGCGGGCAGATCATCGGTAAGGACGAGACCGGAAATGGGTTGTTCGGTGCGATTGTTGCCGCTGACGGTGTAGCGAATGGTGTCGCCGGGTTTGACCCTGGGGGCGGGCCGCATAAAACCACCCTCTAGGCTACGCCAGGCAACTTTTTGTTCACCACGCCAATTTTTTTCGATTACCCGCAGATGGCCAGCTAGCTCAACATCAAGGTTCTGCTGGGTTTGGGCGAGGACAGGCTGGGGAGAAATTTGGGGCATCGTCTGGGGAACAACGCCAATGCCTAAGGAAATACCAGCCAAGATTGTAAAAAGAGACTTTTTCATGATCCAGGAAAGCTTGTTGTAAATGAAGGATTGAATGGATTCGCCGTCAAAATTTGGGCAACTGTCACGACGAACCTTGTCATCACAAAGAGTTCTGTGAAGCCTAACCAGCAGACTTCACAGAGAGTAATTAGACAGTTAGTTGATTTTCCGCTGGAAGCTGAAAATTCCCGATTGTCCAGGTGTGATATTTACACCAATACTATTGGTATAAGACGTTACATCGCTTGCCTGGGTAGTACCTGTTTGCTCACCTGCAGGAATATAGGTGACAGTCCCAAAGGTGTTGTTTACACTGCCGACGACGTGGCTTGTGAAAAGATTAGTCGCCGCATTGCCAGGTGCACCCGGTGCAGAAGGCCCCTGGGCCCAGTTATTGCCATTGGGTGATGCTCCTGCTGTGTTTTCAGTGTTTGTTGTACCATCTTCAAGGATGACAACTTGCTCTGCATCGAGGACAACGCTGCTAGAACCTGCCGGGAGCACAGAAACATTCGCATAGGTGATGCGATATTCAATAATATTTCCTGGCTGTGGAGCACTACTGAAATTACTAATGGTAAATCCTTCAATTTCAGTAGTGCCATCTGACTGTAAAAGCCGTTGTTCTTTCACGAGACGCAGATAACCAGTGTAAACACGGTTAATTGTGCGGTTAAAGGCTGTATCAGCGTCAACATCACTTTGATCAGGACGGGAGTCGTTATCAGTATCTACAAAGGCATAGATAGGAACATCAAATCCAAGCCCTGTATCCGTCGACAAAGGAGTATCAGTAGGCAAATCTACAGTAACGGTGTAGTTGATACTTTGCCCAGGTGCCAGAGTTGGGATTTGAATTGCTGTCCCAGAGGTAAAGACAAAGTTATCGACAGCTAAATCAGTGTAGGTGTAAACGGCTGTATTTCCGTTGTAAGAAATCGTTACTGTTGTCCCAAAAGGTACAATCGTCGTCCCACCACCATTGCCAGGATTGCCTGGGCCGGAAAGGGCAGTTGCGGCAATCGTATCAAAGAAATTATCTGAACCTGTATCCGTAGCGGTTGGCTCAAACGTATCAGGGACTAATAAAACATTGTTCAGTGGTGATGCCCCTGGATTACGAATAGTATTGGTGAAGGTGATTGGGGCCGGATTAATATTACTTCCTGGTGCAGTACCCGCAGCAATAACAACTGATTTATTTGTAAAATCATCGCTGTTATCATTCGGACCCACTGCTGCCGGAGCACCGTTGGGGCCATTCAGAATCGTTCCGGGAGGTGCCAGGGTAACAACGTTATCTTCACCACCAGGGCCAACACCAGTATTATCGTTGCCACTGTCAACCCCATTGCCACCACCGACACCATCGGTAATGTCTTCACGTTCTGGTGTGTCGGGATCATCGTTGGCGTTGGGAGTGCCATCTGCATTGAAGTTCGATGGATCTTGGTCACCGGATTCATCATAAACTTCGTTCGCATTGTTGGTAGGATTACCATCTCCATCGGCGGTAGTACCGAAGACCTGAGCAATGTTGGCAATATTAGTGACTACACCGTTAGTAACGCCATCGGTAATAACAGTAAAGGAGAAGCCAGTGACATTGGAGCCCGTCGCTAAAACGTTGTTTGCAACAGTCGCTGCATTATCTAAATTTTCATCTACATCGTAGACAAAACCAACGCGGGTAACGCCATCAAGTGTTGCATTCCCACCATCCAAGTTGGTGACGTCAGTTTCCCATTCCGCATCGTTCGCATTTACTGTCGCCGGGTCATCATCTGTATAGACAACAATCCAGCCTGCTGGTGCAGTGGGTGCAGCGTTTAAGCTTGTGCCAGCGGGAATGGCATCAGAAACAAGAATGACTTGGCGATCTGTTCCATCGATATTGATACCAGAGGTGGGCTCCAGAGCAGCGGCGGTAAATCCAGTGGCACCTGCAGGAGGATTCGCTTCTACATCTAATGTTAGATTGTAGGTAATGAGATCATCATCTAACTCAGGAGTTGAATTAGTGTTGATGGGCTCTACGTGAGTTTTACCGAGGGTCGCAAAAGCCTGGGGTTTAGCACCTACAGTTGTTTCCTGGAAGCGACTAGCCTCTCGCTCACCATTTACTGGTACGCCTCCAGCATCCCCAGTGACATTATCATCATCTCTAGTGCGTACATCATCAAGATTAGAAGCACCATCTGCATCGTCTGGTTGATTTTGTGTGTTAATAGTGTTGTCATTTAGTCCAGTGTTACCAAATAGCACACGAATATCTGCACCAGATGCGGCTAGATCGTTGACTGTGACAGGAATTCTAACGATGATGCTATCGCCAGCTTTTAAAGCCGAACCAGTACCTGATTCTCCAGAACCAGTTAGCCCATCTTCAAGTCCAGAAATTTCCCCAAAACCTTCACTACCAGTGAATCCACCCACAGTAGGGACAGTTACGGGTGTTCCTAGAGTGGTAGTGACTCCATCAATGATGGTACCAATGACCTGTACATCATCAGCTGCCTCAATCGAGCCAGGGCCAGTGATGGTAATGTTATCTCTGCCCGGCAGGAAAAGAGTGGTGGTGTCATTACCAGTATTGGTGACGATAAAGTCGAAATAAACAAGGTCGCCAGGGAGTGTCTCCCCACCGTTATCATCAATGACACCACCATCGGAGATGCTAATACCCGCAATTTCAGCAACCGTCACCTCTACAGTATTGGAGGTGGTATTGATAGGAGTATTAGTAGGATCGTTGGGATCCTGATATGTGGCTGTAGCCGTGTTGCGAATCGTTGTTCCTGCGGCGGTAGCAGCGATCGCCTGGGGGATGAGCTGGAATTGACCGGCGGCCATGAGGCCCGCAATCACCAAGGGGCTAGCGAGCTTACGGATCGTGTTTTTTCTAGGGGTTTTGCACTTTGGCGATCGCCAAACTTGATTGTTCACTTAAAAATTCCTCAAATAAAAATTCGCTAACAGTCAAGAGCAGACAAGAAGCCCTACTCTCTTGCGAGCGCCATAGATGAAAATTAACTTGTTGGTTTTGTGTAAATAAGCAACGATTTCATATTGCCTGTCAGCTTGCTTCCTCAGGTTACCCGTCAGTTAGGTCGAGCACAGCTGCTCTTTTTAAAGATTTAAACAAGCTTTCTCTCAACTTTATGAAGGGAATATTAATACCGTTTGCAGAAAAGATAAAGTGTAAATATTTTTTTCGAGGGCTTGACTGAAGATGTCAAATAATGAAATTCCAACCTCTTTTGCGTAAATTCCTTTAGGTTTGTCAGACATTTTTACTATGAAAAATTTAAACAATTGGTTTTTTTTAGAAACATTCAGCATATTCAATTATTTTTCTTTGTCAATTGAACATACTCAGCAAAAAAAAGAAGATTTGATGAATTTCTTGTATTTTTTTGGTGTCAAAAAGCAATTAGGGCAGCATCGCAATCTTTTACTGTGCTGTGGCAAAAG
Organism: Synechococcus sp. BDU 130192; assembly: GCF_963876085.1. NCBI lineage: Bacteria > Bacillati > Cyanobacteriota > Cyanophyceae > Synechococcales > Synechococcaceae > Synechococcus > Synechococcus sp. BDU 130192. The sequence continues at coordinate 48,317 of NZ_CAWNNO010000007.1, forward strand.
CCGTGCGGATCACGTCAATGTGATTTTGAATCTCGCCGGACAAAGGTGTAGAAGTTGCTGCATTTGACCAAGCTGCAGCCGAAAAGAATGCTTGCATTGCGGGGCTTGCGAGACGAATATCCGGATCAAAAAACTGAAGTTCGCCTTGGTCGTATTGCGTCCCCTTACGGATTTTTAGACCCTGGGGGTGATTGGCGCTGCTGAGGATAATTTCACCCCACAACACTTCAACGATTTGGCGCTTGTCTTGGGTTGTGACGCGAACACAGATCGGTGTCTCTCCACTGGGCTGAATGACGAGTTCTGAATCGGTGGGGATAGCACTGGCAGCGGCGGGCGAAAGCACCATTTGATAGGCAAAGATTTTGAGACGTTGGGTCGGCGATCGCCCCTCAGGGTTTGGGCGAATGCGGAGACCTTCAGCACAGCCCCGTTGCTGACCTTTTTGCCAACTCAGGGTGATGGTGCCCCCTTCAACCACACAGGGAAACCGATATTGGGTCTGTTGGGGGGCGGGGCCAGTTTGTAAAAGCAGTCCGTCATAGGTTTGGCGATCGCCCACCAGGACAAGACGCGCAAAGGAGTGGTTATTGCCCGGCACGATCAAACTTTGGCTGTGGTTTTCGAGGCGATCGCCCACTTGGGCCGCCTGTTGACGGTGACTACCCTGCTGCATCATGAGGCGATCGCCCGTGAGGGAGACAATTTGACTCGCATCCGGCGGCGCGGCGATCGCCCCAGGCATTAATCCCAAATACAACAGCGAAAAAAATTGGCTAATTGTCCCAAGCTTAAACATTTCCGATTCCCGACGCTCCTAGACATCAACGTAGATCTCTTCCTGGGAAAAAGCATGAAATCATCGCCCAGCACGATTTCAGCCTAACCAAATCATAGTGGGCGTTACCATTTACCGATGCACATTGCCGTGATCTTGCCGCTGAATCTATATTCTCTGAAAAATTTTGCTGATCAATTTTGAGTAATCACCGTCACACTTAATCGAACAGGTGATCTGTCACGAGGCTTTACAGCAACGGATCTATGTTTAACTCAGGCAGCTAAATAGGCGATCGCCCCAGGCATCAAATGACCACCCGTAATCTGCTGAATTTCGAGTAGAGCTGGCATGAGGGGGCGACTAAAATAATATCCCTGAACCTCATCACAACAAAACTGCCTGAGCATTGCCAATTCTTCTGGATGTTCGATGCCCTCAGCAACCACCTTGAACCCCAGATCATGGGACATATTAATGAGATTTTTGGTGATCGCCGAATTCACTTTATTACAATGTAAATTTTTAATGAAGCAGCGGTCTAACTTCAGGGTATCCCAGCCAAACAACCTGGTGTAATTAAAAGAAGCATAGCCTGTACCGAAGTCATCAATGGCAATCTTGACGCCTAATTTTTGCAGTGATGCTAAAACGGCGCAGATATTTTGAAAATCCTCAATCAAAACTGACTCCGTGATCTCTAGCTCTAGATGTTGGGGCGCAACTTGATGGGAAACCAGGAGATCCTGGAGCCGCTCAAAGAAGTGAGGAGCCGTGACCTGATGTACCGAAATATTAACGGCCATCCGAAAGGTTTGCTGGGACTGTTGATGCCATTTTTTTAACTGTTTTATGGCCCGCTGCAAGACCCAGTCCCCAAGCTCGTGGATCAGACCCGCTTCTTCGGCAATGGGGATAAATACCGTGGGAGAAATCGAACCGAACTGGGGGTGATCCCACCGGAGTAGAGCTTCAAATCCCGTCACCATCGTCGTTTGAGGATTGACTTGGGGCTGGTAAACGACGGTCAACTGATGGCGGGCGATCGCCTGGGCCAGGGCTAATTCTAAAAAACGTCGTTCTTGGGGGAATACAGTTGCCATAGTCAGTTTTTATCCGTCACACCTTTTTGAATCAAGCGTAGGACAACCATATATGTCGTCCAGCAAGGAGAGGTTCGCTGGTGTTGAGCTTTGCACCTGAACTGAAATCTATCACGATCAAGCCAAGACAACTTCATCAAATGTTTAAGATGCTGTGAATTCTAAGAATTCATAAAGTTCATAAAGACAATATAAAAGGCAAAACCAAGATAAAAAAGTAATCGTCGCTACGAAGTCTCCCCAGACCTCCCCTTTGTCCGGAGTTGTTTACCTGTACAAAAATTTCAGCCTAGGCCATGAGTTGCCACTCCAAGAGAACTGCCGGGGGAATCTCGATGGTCGTCTGTTCCTTGAGGGGCAGGCTAAGTTGGACTTTTTGATCGGTGGGCAACTGGGGCAAAATCTCTTTTAAATCAAATTGACCCACATTGGGCGCAGGGGCTTCGGGGGCAAATTGATCCGGGGCGGTGAGGATCGCTTGATTGGGAGCAGATAAGCTCAAAGAACCCGGATGGATAAAAGTCGCCTGACCAGGGTAAGCCACAAGGCGTAGGTCAACAGTATCAACACGACCATCTTTAACCCGTTTAAACAGCACCACCTGCCAAGTTTGACCGTGATTGTCTTGGATGGATTGGCGAGACTGATACAGGATTTGTCCAGGGGCTTCTTCCTGTTGGCGGATACTGGCGAGACTGGGTTCTGCCCAAACGCCGCTACTCACCAAGAGAAACAAACTTAGGCTGAGAAGAATCAATCCTTTTTTAAGAAAAAACATTGGCTGAATCTGGGGTGAGGGGTTTATTCGGGGTTAGTCTGGGCCGCTTCTAGGCTAGGAAGAATGACGGAATACAGTCCCCGTAGGTCGCCAGCTTTGAAGTCGTAGGCGAGATCATCTAAATATTTAGCTTTGATGAAATTGGGGCGATTGTCCTTCGGGCCGTGGCAGGCGAGACAACTGCTTTCGACATTAATGCGGCGGTAGTAGTGGAGGCGATCGCCTTGGATTTGGCTATAGCTCAGGAGTTCGGGGTGTTGCGTAAATTTGGCGATCGCCATGGTTTCCTGGAGATTTTGCGGGGCATGGTCTGGATTGCGATATTTTTTAGCCACCTGCTTAACTTGCCAACCATTGTCTTGACTCAGTTGCCTCGCTTTCATCCCCACTGGTTTACAAACTTCCTGCATGGTTTGCGGCGTGATGTCTGCAGTCGGGTCAATGGTTTTGGCCAACTCAGACCGCATTTGGTCAAGATCTTCGATGGCTTGCACCGCACGGGCCAAATCGGGGGGATTGGGGGCTGCTTGCACAGGGACAATGGGCCAAATCAAGGTGGCGATCGCCAAGGCACTAATGAGAATGCCGGTCAGAAAATGTGAAGACTTTTGAGCACTGCTCATTTGCACATTGAATGGTTTGTTTTTAAGAATAAAACGCAAAGTTTTCATTGTATTTTTCCCATTTTTTATTCAATAGTTTAGTCAATTTCTCAGGAAAAATTCGCTTTCTAGGATTAATAATTAAATCTTCTTAAAATTCAAGAAAAGCCTCTACTTAAATGGTAGAGGCTAAGAGCATTTAGAGTATATTTTTCGTTCAGGATTCAGAGCAAACCAAGATTATTCAAAGCAATCATCATGCCACTGCAATCCCAAATTCAAAGTTCCAGTTAGCCATTAATTGCCGGGGCTTGGAGGGCGACAGGCGCTTGATCTCCGGCTGCTAAATCGAGGGGGAAATTATGAACATTGCGTTCGTGCATGGCCTCAATCCCCAGATTTGCTCGATTGAGAATATCCGCCCAAGTATTGATCACCCGTCCTTGGGAATCTAACAGAGATTGGTTGAAATTAAACCCGTTCAAGTTAAAGGCAAAACAAGCCACTGCTAAAGAGGCAAACCAGATACCAATCACTGGCCAAGCAGCAAGGAAAAAGTGGAGGGCGCGACTGTTATTAAAAGAAGCATATTGGAAGATCAAACGTCCGAAATAACCATGGGCCGCCACAATATTGTAAGTTTCTTCCTCTTGGCCAAAGCGATAGCCACTATTCTGGGACTCCGTTTCTGTGGTCTCCCGAATCAAAGAAGAAGTCACGAGGGAACCGTGCATTGCAGAAAACAATGCACCACCAAAGACACCTGCAACCCCCAGCATATGGAAAGGATGCATCAACACATTATGCTCAGCTTGCAACACAAACATAAAGTTAAAGGTGCCAGAGATGCCCAACGGTAATCCATCCGAAAAAGATCCTTGGCCAATTGAATAAACCAAGAGTACCGCCGTCGCCGCCGCCACCGGAGCAGAATAGGCAACTGCAATCCACGGACGCATCCCCAAGCGGTAGGAGAGTTCCCATTCCCGCCCCATATAGGCAAAGATGCCAAGCAGAAAGTGGAACACAATTAGTTGGTAGGGGCCACCGTTGTAAAGCCACTCAGCCAGATTCGCCGCATCCCAAATGGGGTAAAAGTGCAGACCGATCGCATTAGAACTCGGCACAACGGCAGCGGTAATAATATTGTTGCCGTACAGCAAAGAGCCAGAAACCGGTTCGCGAATCCCGTCAATATCAACCGGGGGCGCGGCGACAAATGCCAGGACAAAACAAATCGTTGCGGTCAACAGCGTGGGAATCATTAAAACCCCAAACCAGCCCACATAAAAACGATTTTCTGTGCTGGTGACCCATTGGCAAAAGCGCTCCCAAAGATTGGTAGAGCCTTGCTGTTGTAGAAGTGTAGTCATAATTGCATGTACCAGTTTAAAGTACTGGGGACTAAGCAAATCGCTCAATCGATTTATTGCTTAATCACTTTTTGATTATATAGTACCTTTCCTAAAAAAGACAAGGCTTGCGGAAACTAAAGCTGCAAATAATCTTTTCTGTCCGTTTTTTGAGAGGCGATCGCCCCATTACACTAAAGTCATTGCCACCACGCAGCACCATGTCAACCCTGTTCACCAGCATTGCCAATCGCCTCCAAAACGTTTTTAACCTAGAAGTTATCGGTGACCAAATTGCCCAGGGCCTAATCAACCTCGTCGTTGCCCTCATTACCTTCGCGGTGTTCTACTGCCTTTGGAAGATTGTTGATGTGCCCCTCTATGCGTCCTTCAAAAAATCAAAACTCGATAAAACCTCCGCCAGCTTCTTAAGAACCCTCGTTCGCTACGCCATTTTGACCTTTGGCGCGATCCAAGCCCTCAACGCAGTTGGGATTAACATGGCCGCAATCGTCACCAGTTTGGGACTTGTGGGATTAACGGTCGGTTTTGCTGCCCGGGATGCCCTTTCTAACTTGATTTCTGGACTGCTCATTTTTTGGGATCGGCCCTTTGTGATTGATGACCTCGTGGAAATTAATGGTCTCTATGGTCGCGTCGAAACAATCACCCTAAGGAGCACGCGCATTGTGACCGTTGATGGCCGGATGTTAGCGGTGCCTAATTCTGTCGTGATCAATTCAACGGTGATCTCCTACACCAATTTTCCGCAGTTACGCCTCGATATTGATGTCACCGTCGCCGTCCATGAAAATCTAGAGCGGGTACGACAGATCCTCTTGTCTTTGGTCGATGATCGCAGCATCTTTACCGACACACCACCCGCTAAAGTGGTGGTGACGGCTCTCAATGACTATAATGTGGTACTCCAGCTTCAGGTTTGGTTACGCAATGAGCGCACCCATATTCCCGAACGCTTTGCCCTCCGAGAAAAAGTTTTTACCGCTTTAACCGCAGCAGGGATTGATATGCCCTTTGAAACAATTCAGCTCACTCCCCTGGCCGTGCAATTGCAATCAGAAATCTAGACAAGACGCCTGAAGCTGCGAGAAAAAATCGATTGGTTTGTCCTGGTGGGGATGTTGAAACTTTAGGTAATAAGCATTAAGAGAATAACCACAATCCCCTGGCAAAGGACTGTGATTGGCATCTTCGTAAATAGCCGGTAAGCCCCCTGGAAGATAAAGGCGATCGCCGACCAGGGGAAAGCCCATCGCTGCCATGTGAATCCGAATTTGATGGGGACGTCCAGTGAAAATTTGCACCTCAACCCGTGAAACTTTTGCTAGACGTTCTAGAACTCGCATTTCACTATGGGCGGATAAACCATCTGCTGTGGCGGCAAAGATTTTCCCCAGACTAGGATGACAGATTTTGCCGATGGGCGTGGTGATGGTGATTTGATCAGGATAATCGCCTGCTGGAATGACGGCCCGATAAATTTTTGTGATTTGATGTTCTCTCAATTGGCGTGTTAGGGATTGTCGCCCCAAAGGCGATCGCCCCAGGATCATCAACCCAGAAGTCCCCCGTCCCAAGCGATGAATCGGCACTGGTGTTTCGTCAGGAAATTGCCTTTTGAGTTGCGCTAACAACGTATTTTCTAAAAAATTTCCCGCGGGCAGCACCGGTAAACCCGCTGGTTTATCGATGATCCAAAAATGGGGGTCTTGGTGCAAAATTTGGAAATTTAACGGCACATCTGGCTCTTCCCAAGGGGGGCGATGATACTCTAGCCGTTGATTCTTTGCTAAACGTTGTGTGGCAGTGGCCGGTTTGCCGTCTACAAAAATTTGTTGATTTTCAATTCGTTTCGCCCATTCTTGTCGCGTTGAATGGCGATAAAATTCTGCATAAAAATCCAAGACCGCTAGGCCCGCTTGGGAGGGCTTCACGCGATCCCGGTAGACCCAGCCTTGATTGAGCATTTTACAAATTTACGAATACTGATAAATATTTTTGCGGGGATTAAAACTTTCGACTTCCCGTAATTTTTCGTACAAAGCCCGCTCTTCTTCGGTAATTTCTGGTGGTAAAACGAGCTGCACTTCTACCAGTTGATCACCACGAGAGCCGGAACTACGGGGATACCCTTTATTCGCCAACCGCAATCGCTGACCCGGTTTAACCCCCTTGGGCACGGTCATTTTTACTAGGCCGTCAATGGTCGGAATTTCGATGGAACCACCCAAAATAGCTTCGCTGGGACTGAGGGGCACTTGACAGTAAATATCAGCGCCTTGCACCTCAAAGAAAGGATGGGGAGCCACAGTAATTTTGAGATATAAATTGCCGCCATTGATGCCCTGATTGCGCAACCGAATGCGCTGGCCATCGACCATGTGGGGCGGCATATCGACTTCAAGCGATCGCCCATCTTCGAGGCGAATCCGTTCTCGTCCCCCCCGATAGGCTTTCTCTAGGGGCAGAGTGAGACGTGCTTCCACATCCCGTTTAGCAGGGGATTTTGGGGTAGCCACTTTGGTTGTTTTTGTGGTGCCGGGGCGAAAATCTTCGTAGCTATTGCTCCGGACCCGGGCGGTGGTCTGCTGTCGGTCTTTCGGCCCAAAGGGATTAACACTGCCAATATTGGCGAACTGGCTAAAATCGTTGCGCTGGGGTCGATTGGTGCGGTTAAAACCAGGGCGACTGTATTTTCCCCCCATGGCCCGGGTGAACTGGTCATACTGCGATCGCCGCCCATCATCGGACAGCACTTCGTAGGCCTCGTTGAGATCCTTAAACTTTTCTTCTGCTACCTTATCCCCTGGGTTGACATCCGGATGATAGCGCCGCGCTAACCGTCGAAAGGAGCGCTTAATCTCATCACTAGAGGCATTACGAGGAACGCCTAAAATTTCATAATAGTTACGCAAATTGTTCATATTTAGGCGACAGAGTGAGGAATTCTCTCCTTAGATAATGGCGCACTGTTCCCAGATGTGATGTTTATTATGCCGGAATTACGAAGTAAAACAACTGTCTAGAACCATTCATCGTCCTCGTCCCAATCATTTTCGTAGGGGATATTGCGCCCTTGGCCTTGGCTGTAATACTTGCGGGAGACGTTCCGTTGTTCGTAGGGATCGCGACTGGTAGGCCGGGGTGGTCGAGAAGCGGGCGGTTCCACGGGACGACGGGGGGCAGTACCATTCCCATAGCGGTCATCTAGCGGGCGATCGCCCCCATAATTTTGGCGCGGTTGGGCAGCTCCATAATCATAATTGCGGGTCGGTTGCGGTCTTTGGGGTGGCCGGGGGGCATAGTCATAGTTGCGTTGGGGTGGTGGCGCATCATAGCCCCGCTGGGGTGGGTAGCCAGCCCCTGGTCGGTAGTTAGAACGGGAATCATAGTACAGATCATCCTCATCGTCACCGATCAAGGTTTTCTTAATCGTGTCAAAGAAAGAATCATCTTCCCCTTGGTCATACTGGAGACGCACCTCGCGGTTAAGCTCATACAACGCATCCTGTAAATCCGCCTGGGCGCGATCCAAACGGCGATCGTCATTTTGTTTGAGACTCTCTAAAATTTCCTGGGACAAACTCTCAATGCGGCGACGATAGTAGCTCGCAAACTGACTACCAAAGTCAAGGGTCACTTCTTTCAGTCTGCGTTGGGCTTGATCCGTTAAGGCTTTGGCCCGGTTCCGTTTTTCAACCTTCTCCCGTCGCTCTCGATCCTCTTGGGCAAATTGCTCTGCATCCCGCATCATCCGGTTCACTTCACTGTCCGTTAACGTCGAAGAACCCTGGATCGTAATACTCTGTTCCCGTCCGGTGGTTTTATCCCGGGCTGACACCTGCAAAATACCATTGGCATCAATGTCAAAGGATACCTGTACCTGGGGAATCCCACGGGGCGCTGGCGGAATTCCCGTTAACTTAAAACGACCGAGGGATTTATTCCCCTGGGCCATTTCCCGTTCCCCCTGGACGACATGAATCTCGACGACGGTTTGGTTATTTTCTCCCGTCGAAAAAATATCTGAACGCCGCACCGGAATGGTCGTATTCCGGGGAATCAACTTTTTCGTCACACCACCAATGGTTTCTAGCCCTAAGGACAGAGGCGTTACATCAAGGAGCAAAATGTCTTTGACTTCTCCACCGAGGATCCCCGCTTGGATCGCTGCCCCCACTGCCACTACTTCATCGGGGTTGACGTTTTGATTGGGTTCGCGGTCAATGAAACTCCGCACGAGACCCTGCACGAGGGGAATACGGGTAGAACCCCCCACAAGAACTACTTCTCGAATTTGCACAGGGCTAATGCCTGCATCCTGGAGGGCACGTTTAATGGGGCGACGCAAACGACTAATCAATTCTCCGCAAAGGCTCTCAAAGGTGGCACGGTCGAGTTGGGTTTCGAGGTGCTTCGGGCCTTCCTCGGTGGCGGTAATAAAGGGAAGATTGATTTCAGTGACGGTGACCCCAGACAGTTCGATTTTGGCTTTCTCAGCAGCTTCCGTGAGTCGTTGGAGGGATTGGCGGTCTTTGCGCAGATCAATATTTTCCGCTTCGAGGAATTTTTCAGCGAGCCAATCAACAATTTTTTTATCGAAATCATTCCCACCAAGTTGGGTATCGCCACTGGTGGCTTTCACTTCAAAAACGCCATCGCCCACTTCTAGGACGGAGACATCGAAGGTCCCGCCCCCCAGGTCAAAGACGAGGATGGAGGAACTGCCTTGTTGTTCCAAGCCATAGGCAAGGGCGGCGGCGGTGGGTTCGTTGATAATTCGCAGGACTTCGAGACCGGCAATACGTCCGGCATCACGGGTTGCCTGGCGTTGGGCATCGTTGAAGTAGGCGGGTACGGTGATTACAGCGCCTGTGACGGGTTCACCGAGGTAACGTTCGGCTTCGTCGGCAAGGCGGCGAATAATTTTGGCAGAAATTTCTTCGGGGGCGAATTCTTGGCGGAGACGGGGACAGCGAATTTTGACGGTATCGGTTTCGGTGCGGCGGATGGTATAGGGGACTTGTTTGGATTCGGGGGTGAGTTCGCTGTAGCGGCGACCCATGAAACGTTTGACGCCGTAGTAAGTGTTTTGGGGGTTGAGTACGGCTTGACGGCGCGCCATTTGGCCGACGAGGAGTTCGCCATCTTTGTTAAAGCCAACGACGGAGGGGGTGGTTCTGGCTCCTTCGGAATTTGCAATGACAAGGGGTTTGCCGCCTTCCATCACTGCAACGACGGAATTTGTGGTTCCTAGATCGATGCCGACTACTCTACCCATGCGTTTTTTGATTCTCCTTGGTGTGGCCCGACAATCTATATATATTAGGTTGCGCCACGATTGTTAACAATATTTGCCCTTTATTTTATCGGAGCGATTGGGGAATTTCAGAGCTGACCTTGGAGGCTTTCGAGAATTTTGAGGGCTTGGGTTTGGTTTGTGGCTTGGTTTTGCTGCTCGAAAAGGGAGACAGCTTCGGTCATATCGGCGATCGCCTGTTCGAGATTATCGAGTTTGTAGTGGGTAATGGCGCGGTTGTAGTAGGCTTCGGCGAATTCAGGATTGCCAGTAATGCTAGCGGTGTAGTCCTGGAGGGCGGCGGTGTGATTTTCAAAACGGTTGTGGGCCAGGGCGCGATTGTAGTAGGCCTTGAAATAGTTGGGCCGGAGGGTCAGGGCTGCATTGTAGTCGGCGATCGCCTTGGCATGGTAACCGTTGGCGAGTTCGGTTTGGTTGGCGTTGCGGGCCTGAAGCGCGAGATCGTCGTAGGCGTTGCCCCGGTTAATGAAAAAATCTGGATTGTTATTTTTGAGGATAATCGCTTGGTCACAATCGGCGATCGCCTGTTCATAGTTGTCGAGCAAATAGGCGGCGTAACAGCGGTTCCCGTAGGCGTCGGCAAATTCGGGTTTGAGCTGGATCGCCTGGCTATAGTCATCGTAGGCCGCCTGGTATTCCCCCAGGACATGGTAGCTGTAGCCGCGATTGTAGTAGGCGTCGGGGTCAGATTCGTCGAGGTTAATGGCCGCTGAAAATTCGGCGATCGCCCCCTCAAAATTCCCTTGGGTGAGGGCATCAACCCCTGCGTTATACCGTTGGATCGCGTTGGCGGCGTTATTGCTTGTTTCAGGGGCGGTCTGGGACAGTCCGGGGGTGCCGGAGCCGAGGAGGAGGACTGTTCCCAAAAGGATCCAAGGGGTGCTGCTGTTCATGGGAATTTTCGTTCGGGGCTGCGCATAGTTACCTAGTTCCATCTTAGAGGGCTATGACAGCGTTAAGTTCCCGTCCTTAAGACTTTGCATTAGTTTGATGATTGGTGGCGATCGCCTAACTTACCGCATTCCCACACATTTGCCATGGCGAATAAGCAAAATTACAATTCGATGTCTTCGTAAATGTCGGCCAGGGCCAGATCGCAGTCGATGGAAACAAGGTGAATCATTTCATCAATGGCCGTGTATTCCGTGAGGCTCCATTGTTTCGGGCCTTGGCGATGGTAATGCTCCACAAATAACTGCTCCGGTTCGATGAGCAGATAGTCTTGAAACTCTGGGATAGAGCGATAGTAATGGAACTTTTCGCTGCGGTCATAGTTTTTTGTCGCAGGGGAAAGCACTTCGGCAATGAGGCAGGCATTTAAAACGGTATCTTTTCGCCCCTCCTGCAACACCAAGGGCTTGCCAGTGACCATCACATCGGGATAGGTATAAATTTGCTGGGAAGGAATCCAGAGTCGCTGATCTGCATGGAAGATTTCATAGGCTTGTTTTTTGAGGGCAATTTTTAAAGTAATCGCCGTATTGAACGCGAGTTTATGGTGTGTTGGTGTCCCACCAGCCATGGGTTTAATCACTCCTTGGATATATTCGTGGCGATCGCTTGCCTGTTCCTCTTGGGCTAAATAGGCTTCGGGGGAAATGGGTTTTGCCAATGTTTGTGGGGTCATGGTTTTTTTACCTGGGGCTTTACCGCTTGCCTTGCCTTCAAGCTAACATAAGTTTTTCGCGCAGATTGCCTTAGCGATTAGGATTTGGTGTTGCTTTGGTCGTCGGGTGATTCCTTTGATTTGAAGACGGTCATGATGCCTTTGTCATAGTTGGAGGCGATCGCCAAAAAAGCGCCCCCCAAAATGTAGAAAGGTAAGGGCACAAAAAATCCTTTGATCAGCTGAAAAATTTGCACTGCGATAAACAGGACGACAACACTCGTTAACCAAACTTGCATTTGTTTTTCTCCTCAAATCCCGACAGTCTAGGTAATTTTTAGCGCATCCAGGTTGGCGATCGCCAGATATCTTGCTCAAGTGGCCCGTAAATCGCGACGTTGCAAATGTCCCCTCGGAGTATTCAAACTGCCGGGTAAAGTGCCGTGATCAACCACAGTCAGGCGATCCATGTTGTAGGTGGTGTAGCGCAAGTTTGTGCCGCCCCTGGGAATATCAATCATCGTAAGGCTCCGGTAGGGGGAAAGATTGCCTTGAACTAGAGAACGCGGCCCATCTCCTAAAGCACCAGTATGGAGCAGTTCCAATTGCCCCCGGTGAGCGGGATAGTAAGCGTGTTGGTGACCGCTGATGTAGGTGTGGACGTTGTATTTTTCGAGCAGAGCCTGGAGGCGATCGCCATCATAGAGATAATTTCCTGGTTCTGAGCGGCTGCCCGAAGCGACGGGATAAAGGGATAAATGGCCTAGGGCGAACCGTAAACGACTCCGTTGGGCTTGGTCACTGGCAAGACTGGCTTCGATCCAAGCCAACTGTGCTGGACTAATGCGGGCGGTGGAAGCATCCCACACAGAATAAAAAATATCGTTTTGAGTAAAGCTGTAATAGAAAGGGAAATGACGACGGTCAACAAAGTCTAGGGTCGGAGTATGGGCAGGGTTGCGCCAATATTGACTGGCCGCCTGACGATCTGCGGCAAAGGCATATTCTCCATCACGAAGGGAGCCGGAAGCATCGTGGTTCCCTAGGGTGAAGGCGAAGGGAATGTTTGCTTGGCGCAGGGGTTGGGCAATGTATCGTTCAAAGACTTGCCACATGGCGGTGAGCTGGGCTGGGGTGAGGCTACTTTTTTGGCCTGCGACCATATCGCCCGCACAGAGCACTAGATCCGGTTGCCAATCAGGAATCAAGGCGATCGCCCGTTTCACTTGGGACAGATAATCCGTGGAACCATAGGCGCTGTTCAGGTCGCTAATCACCACCAGGCGCGTCTCCCCTGGGGCTGGGGTATTGAGAGCAGTTGGTACAGGATTAGCGATCGCCTGAGATTTTGCAATAATCCCACGCGAAATAAGTAAACTCCCTAGGGCCAAGCCCCCATAGGTTAAAAACTGTCGTCGATTCCCGTGCATTGGTTTTAGCCCCGCAAAATTTTCACGTCATCGAGGTTGGCGATCGCCACATCCGCTGTTTCTAGGTGCGCTTGGGTAGCATCTCCCCAACAAATTCCCACGGTGCCCGCGGCCCCTGCCGCCTTGGCCATTTGAATATCCCCTGGGGCATCGCCAATCATTAGGGTTTGACGTGGCTCAGTGCCTAAGGTTGCACAGGCTTGCAAAAATAAGGCTGGGTCGGGCTTGAGGCCAAACTCTGCACCCATTTTTAGCTGAATATAGTCTTGCAACTGGTAGGTTTCCACAAAAATTTCCACATTGGCGGTGCTGTCCATGGAGAGAATGCCCAGCTTCAGCCCGGCATCATGGCAAAATTTCAGCACCTCTAGGCTGCCGGTAAACAGCGGTGAGGTGTCGCTGCGATCGCCAAGGATTTCTTCTGCTTCGGCAAAGGCTTTTTTGGCAATGTCAAGGGCTTCAAACCAACTGCGCCCCGTTTCGGCAATGTAGGCAGCGGCGGCGATCGCATTTTCTGGGTGACTGCCCACCGCCATTAAGCCCGTCGGGTCAAGCACTCCATCCACCATCCCGAAGGCCATCAGGAGCGGTTCTCCCACCCCAGGAATTTGGGCATCGATTAACCGGGCGCGTTTTTGGGCCAGTTCCCGCAGGTAGTTTTGGGAGTCGGCGAGGGTGCCATCTTTATCAAAAATGATTCCCGTAATGTTTTCAAAAAGGCGATCGCCCACTTGCACTGTAATCATCGTAAATGCCGCTAATCCGTTGCCAAGGTCAATAACATTTTAGGTGCCGACGGTGAGCCGATATTTTAAACTGAGCAGACTCAGCCAGAGGGAAGGGTATTTTTCCGATAGCCAAGCTTCCGAGTTTTCGAGCCACTGGGGTAACCAACCCATCAACAGCAGACTCAACACCGCATCAAAACTAAAGGCAAAATAAGCACCGACCCAGCGGATAAAGTCTTTTGCCCCAGCCATTTGCCAAATCCACACCAGCAATGCCGGATTTTGGCGGGCCGCAACCAGGGCCAGCTTATTGAACATCAGCCAACTGGTGCGGTCTTTAATAAAGGTCTCGGCCACCTCTGGGGGGGAATCCGCTAAAAGCCCAAAGAAGGTATTCAACATGGCATTGATCCGTTGGGGCGGTAACTTCATCCCCGTCGGCACCATCATCCCCTTAGAAAAGAGCCAAGTCACCGCAATATTACTTTGGTAGGCGCGGATCTTGCTCAAATTCTGCTGGTCGAGGAGATCTTTTTGGAGGGCAATATCCAGCAGTTTTGTCAGACGGTCTAAATTGCGTACCAGGGAACCAAACCCCGTAAAGACCAGCGGAGACTGGAGGGAAGCCGCATCCCCAATGGCGAGGAGTCGATCAAAGGCCACTTGGCGATCGCCTGCGCCCACATTGAAATAACCCGGAATATAACCAAACGTCGCCTTCTCAAAGGTGAGTTGGGCCATGTCACAGCGGCGGTACTCCGGCAAAATGCTAAAAAAATCTTCGTACATTTCCAACAAAGACCCCGGATTCTCCGGGTTTACCTCGTGGTAATGGAACAGATAAATCGTCATCTCGTCCCCTTGACCCGGAAACAACTCCCAAATTAACTGTCTGCCCCGGGAAATATCCCCATGGGAATTTAAAACATCCCCATATTCGCTATCCCACACCGCCGGGTCAAACCCCTTTACCACGGCCCCTACCGTCGGACAAACGCTATCAAAAGGACGTCCCTGGTTCAACTGCGCCGCAATGGGAGAAGCCGTCCCCATCGCATCCATCAGCAGCCGCGCCTGAACAATTTTTTCGTCTCCGGTCGCCAATGATTTTGTGAAAATCTGCGCCCGTTCTCGGCCAATATCTGCCCGCACAAATTCCGTCTGATCCCAAATTTCGCCCCCAGCAGCCCGTAGTTTTTCACCACATTTTTCGAGCAACAGTTCCGAAGCTACGGCAATATTCAGCACCGTCGGTGTGTAGAGAATATTCGCCTTGAGGTGGGATGGATTATTCCCATCGAAAAACTTGTTAAACCCATTTTTATATTCACGGGCAACTAAGGTTTCAATTTCTGTTTCATCAAACAAGCCCAGATTAATCAGGCTTTGGAGTTCACTGCGGGAAATATTCCACTCCCGGTTCATCCGGCCAAAGGGCAACCGCTCAATTAACAGCACTTTGTAACCCAGTCGTGCCATAACAGCAGCATGGATCACCCCTAAAGCGCCACCAATGTAAACCAAATCATATTGGGCGAACTGGGGATCGGCGGGCTGATTTTTTTCAAAAATAACGGGTTGGGGCGCTTGGGGATTTTTCACCGTTTCCCGCCAGCGTTTTTCCCACCAATAGGCCCGCTGCAAGTCAAACTCCCCCTGGGGAAATTTCTGGAAATATTCGACTGTTTTCGGATAATCTGCGGCCAAAGCATCAAAAATGGATTGGCCTGGTTGAATTTCAGGGGGGGCTGGGTACTGATTGGGGAAAGCCTGTTCTAAATCTGATTTGAGTTGGCGACAAAGACTCTGGGGCTGGGGAAATCCTGACGCCCAGGCAAATACTTTTAAGTAGGTGGTACGCTGCACATTCCAGGTGAAAATCGAGAGTTCGGCCCCATTGGCGACTAGGCGAATGCCAGTGGGGGTCTGCTGCTTCTCTCCGTGTCGGGGTTGCCAACTGGTCTGTAGCCAATGGCAAACTTTGTCAGTGTCGGGGGTAGGGACTTCGAGATAAAGCAGTTCTTCCATGGAAATTACAGATGGGTGAGGGGTGATGTCACTCTGGATTATCATACCCGCTTTGATTTGCCCAAGGGAAAGGCCTTAGGATCGAGAAAACAGCGTTGGGTTCGTAATTTTTCTTATAAAAACTTAACCTTGTTAAAATAGAATTGATCATTTATTCAACACAGGAGGGTTCATGGCTAATATCACCTACGTTCCGGCAAATAAGGACGTGATTGCGGCAGATGGTGCAAATTTACGGGAAAAAGCCCTGCAAAATGGCGTGGATTTGTACACTTTCGGCGGAAAATTGATGAATTGCGGTGGTGTTGGCCAATGCGGAACCTGCATTGTCGAGATTCTGGAGGGGATGGAAAACCTGTCGCCCAAGACTGATTTTGAGAAGCGGCGTCTCAAGCGTAAGCCCCCCAGCTATCGCCTTGCTTGCCAAACCTTGGCCCATGGGGATGTTGTTGTAAAAACCAAACCCTAAGGGCAGCCTCTTTGGTTTTTTGTTTAGGAAGATATTCTTTGGGAATCCCCGTGGCGATCGCCCCTGGTAAGGAGCTAGAGGTGATATTCTTGATATCATTGTGATCTAGCTCGATGAAGAGGCGATTATTCAATGCAAGTTAACGATCTCGGTTTCATTGCAACGATTCTTTTTGTACTCGTACCCACCGTTTTTTTGTTGATCCTTTATATCCAGACCAACAAAACGGCTTCCTAAGAAAAACCATTTTAAAAAAACACGATAAAAAACAATGGGGGACAGATCCTTGGCGATCGCCCCCTTTTTTATGGCTGTGAATTGATTTTCTTTTTAGCTGGCATCAGTCCGAGCTAAGAGCACAGGACAAGGCGCATTGACCCGCACATAGTCCGATAGAGACGTGCCCAGTAAGCGATCCAGGTCAGGCATACTCTTAGCAATGGAAGGACGGCGGTCTGGGGAACCTAGGATTAACAAGTCAATGTTTTGGTCTTTGGCGACATTACAGATCGTGGCCCCAGGACGACCCCCAACGACTAACGTTTTGTACGCAATGCCCATTTGTTTAGCCCGTTGAATCGCTGGGGCGAGGGCCGGATTCGCGTCCATTTCTGCTTGGGAAAGGGAAAGATTCCCTGGTAAATCAGGGTTAACCCGCAGGAGCAGCAGTTCGCAGCCACCATAATCCCGCAGCATTTGCAGGGCTAGATCCAAACCATACATTGCTGCATCGGATTTATCGATGGCGACCATGACTTTTTTGACTGTGCGCACATAGATGTCATCCTTAACCAGGAGCATCGGGCGATTGGTGAGCTGGAAGACGTATTGACTCACAGAATTAGCGAGGATCGACTGTAGCCGTTTGAGTCCCCGGGAGCCCATTAAAATTAGGTCGGCATCAATCTCATCGGCGACTTTGCAGACCACGTCTTTAGGGTCCCCTTGGCGCAGGATGGTGTTAACGTTGCCAGGATCGAGCTTGAGGTCTTGGATCGCTTGGGCGAGGAGCTTACCACCGGTTTCGTAGCCTTTTTGTTCGATGTCGGGAGTCAGCTCTTCCTTCACAACATGGAGAATATTAATGCTAGTGTCTTTGAAGGCAGGGAGCTTGAGCAAGTTTTTCAACATATCCTGGACTTGCCCAGTGCCAGAATCAGCGAAGAGAATTTTTCTAATCATGGGACGACTGTTAACGGGGTTTTTCAAATGGGCTTTTATCCCTAGGATCCAGCATACTCCCTTCTGAGGGCGGGAAATTTTAAGGCTTATTACATAATGGAAGTTGATTTTTTTACGGAATTTTCACCACGATGGATTTGATGCGATCGCTGCCCATTGGGTTATATCTGGAGCAGCCCCAAACCTGGCTCCACCGACTAGACCCCCGGGTAAAACTCGCTTGGTTGATGAGTTTTTTGATTGGGCCGATTTTGGCGAACAACCTGTGGCGCTTGGGTTTGGTGGGGTTATTAATCGCGATCACCCTAACGGCATTAATTCCCTTGCGGGTCTGGAAACAACAGATGGGGTTGCTGTTGATTTTTTGTTTGGTGTTGTTTGGGGTTACGTTAATCACCCCCGATGGCTTGGTGCTTGATCATCAGCCCCGTTTACCGGCAGAGGATCTAGATATTCAGCAAAACTATGAATATGTGGTGTGGCAGTTTAAATTTATCTCCGTCACGCGCCTCAAACTCGATCTGGGCATTAAGCTCAGTACACAAATTTTTACGTTGCTCTACAGCACCAATCTCTATCTGTTGACCACGGCAGCGGAAGAAATTACCACGGGTTTAGAGTTTCTCCTGGGGCCGCTACGCCGACTCAAGGTTCCGGTGACAGAAATTTTGCTTACCCTGACCCTCTCGCTCCGGTTTATTCCCCTTGTGTTGGAGGAAATTCAGAATTTAACGCGTTCAGTCCGCACAAGGGCGATCGCCTGGAAGACCCTAGGGTTCAAACAGAGTGCTCAACTGTGGCTGATGGTCTCCGAAAAACTCCTCGAAAATCTCCTGATGCGAGCTGAACAAATGGCAACGGCGATGGATATCCGGGGCTTCACTAGTCCAAATCAGCACCTTGTCCGTTGGCATCAACTGCGCTTCCACCGTTGGGATTGGCTGATCCTTGTGTTGCTGCTGCCCTTTTGGTCATTGCGCTTCCTCTGGGGCTAGTTAGTAGCGAATCCGTGGGTCGATCAACGCATTCACAATATCAATCACCAGACTGACCACCACCACAATCGCCCCGAAAAACACCATAATCCCCTGGACCGTTGGATAATCCCGCAGGGAAATTGCCTCATAAAGACGATTCCCCAAACCTGGCCAGGAAAATGTCACTTCCGTTAAAACCGCTCCTCCCAACAAAGCCGCGAAGGTTAAACCCAAGACCGTGATTACCGGAATGAGCGCATTTTTCAGGGCATGGTTCCAGAGAATTTTTCGTTCAGGAATACCCCTGGCCCGTGCCGCTTCGACATAGTCCGACTGTAACGTTTGGCGCAGATTAACCCGCACAATGCGCTCAAAAATACCACTCAAGAGGATTCCCAACGTACAGCAGGGCAACACCAAATAGTACAAAGCCGTTCTGAGCTGCAAAAAACTTCCCGTGAGCAGACTATCGAGGGTATAGAGGCCCGACAAGGTGGGCGGTGAGGGCACATCCAACGGAAAGCGTGTCCCCAGGGGAAACCACCCCAACTGCACCGAAAAAATGAGTTGCACCACCATTCCCATCCAGAACAAAGGCAGTGCGTAGGTGATAATCCCAAATAATCGCCCGCCTACATCCAACCAAGTGCCTTGGCGGGAGGCTGCAATCATCCCCACGCCAGCCCCCACCACCACCGCAACAATCATGCCAAACAAGGTTAATTCTACGGTTGCGGGAAAATGCTGCTGAATCACCTCCCACACCGGTAAGCCGCGACTGGTGAGGGATGTCCCTAAGTCAAATTGCAATAGGCTGCCGAGGTAACGGACATACTGTAACCAGAGGGGCAGATCTAAGCCTAGTTGTTCCCGGAGTAGGGCCTTGGTCGCTTCAGGGGCACGGTTGCCGAGGATTGCATCAGCAGGATCGCCTGGGGTGGCCCGGAGAAGCAGAAAAACGACAGTGATAATGGTTAACAGCATCAAGGGAGCCAGGAGCAGACGCACCAAGATGTAGTATTGGAGAGCTTTACTGCGGGAAGCCATGGGCAATGGGTGGGGAGAGATAGAACTGGAAAAATTATAGGAAACTGCGGTCGTTCCTCAAGAAAATTATTCTGGGCTAGTGAGGGGAATTAACGTTATGGCAGGCGGTAGGGTTGGGGAACTGGGTTACAATACAGTCTCGAAATTTTCTGAAATTTCGGCACAAATTTTTCTCTTTCATCATTGCGATCAGACCTATGGGCAACAGCTTCGGACATTTATTTCGGATTACAACCTACGGTGAATCCCATGGGGGTGGCGTTGGCGTCGTGATTGATGGTTGTCCGCCCCTCGTGGAAATTTCTGAAGCGGAAATCCAGGCGGAATTAGACCGCCGTCGTCCGGGCCAAAGTCGCATTACAACCCCTCGGAACGAAGCCGACCGCTGTGAGATTATGTCTGGGGTCTTTGAGGGAAAAACAACGGGAACTCCGATTTCAATTTTGGTGCGCAATAAAGATCAACGCTCCAAGGATTATTCGGAAATGAAGGAAAAATATCGTCCTTCCCACGCGGATTTTACCTACGATGCGAAGTATGGGATTCGCAACTATGAAGGGGGTGGTCGCTCTTCGGCGAGGGAAACTATCGGTCGGGTGGCAGCGGGGGCGATCGCCAAAAAAATCCTCCAGCAGGTGGCCGGGGTAGAAATTATCGGCTATGTCAAGCGGATCAAAGACTGTGAAGCCGTTGATATTGACCCGAATCAAGTCACCCTTGCGCAAGTAGAAAGCAATATTGTTCGTTGTCCCGATGCGGCGGCGGCGGAAAAAATGATTGCCCTGATCGATGAGATTCGCAAGCAAAAGGATTCCATCGGGGGGGTGGTTGAATGTGTGGCTCGCAATGTCCCTGTCGGCCTGGGGATGCCTGTATTTGATAAGCTCGAGGCAGATTTAGCCAAAGGGGCCATGTCGCTCCCAGCCAGCAAAGGCTTTGAAATTGGTTCTGGCTTTGCGGGGACTTTGCTCACGGGCCAAGAACACAACGATGAATTTACCGTGGATGACCAGGGCCAGATCCGCACTAAAACCAACCGTTCTGGGGGTATCCAAGGGGGCATTTCCAACGGCGAAAACATTGTCCTGCGGGTCGCCTTTAAACCCACTGCAACCATTGGGAAAGAACAACAGACAGCGACGCGAGCCGGTGAAGAAGCAACCCTCGCCGCCAAAGGCCGCCATGATCCCTGCGTGTTACCCCGTGCCGTACCGATGGTGGAAGCGATGGTCGCCCTCGTGCTGTGTGATCATTTCTTGCGGCACCAAGGGCAGTGTCGCACACTCAGCTAACGAAACCACAAGAGCCAAATGGGCAGTGTTCCCAACAAAAGTAGGGTGCCAGTGGCCAGGGAACTAACGGCTAACTGGCGATCGAGGGCATAGGTTTCGCTGACGATCAGGGTGGCAAAGGCGGGCGGCATCGCGATCTGCAACACCAGCACCAGGCAAATGACGTTAGGCAGGTTAAAAAAGGGCAAGATCAAGCCGAACAGGAACGGGGCGATCGCCATTTTGATCAAAAGACTACTGCGCACTGGCGGTATTTCTTGGCCCGGTTCCAATTCCCCCAGGCGCATCCCGATCAAGATGATCGCCAAACTAATGACTACCCAGGAAGCGATTTCTAAACTCCATTCCAAAGGTTCCGGAAAAACGAGCGGCTTACAAGCCAAACCCAACACCAAACTCCAGAGGGAGGGGTTGATGCCTACCTGGGTACCCATATTTTTCAGGCGCGTCCCCCAAGTTTGATTTTCCCCCTGGCCGTAGTAGGTGGCCACCATCACCCCGACCCCATAGCCCCACAACAGACTGCCCAGTAAGTCGTAGAACAAAGCCCAGGCAAAGGTTTCTGGCCCGGCGATCGCCAAACTGATCGGATAGCCCAGATAGCCTGTATTGCCAATGCTCGAAACCAACAGGAAACTGCCCTGGGAGGGGAGCGATAAATCGGGGGTACGGTAACGCAACCAGAGCCAAGCCACCCCAAAACAGAGTCCCATTGCCAACCAAGCAACGACCGGCGCAAACCAGAGAGTGCCTGTCAAATCCACCTGGCGCACAAAGCCAAACACACTCAAGGGAATGCCAAACCAAAACAGACCTTTGCCCAGATTGTGCCCCAGGGATGCAGGGAGATATTTCCCCAGGAGCCAACCGCCCCCAATGCCTAGCCCCAACTTGCCGTAGATGAGCGCCAATTGCAGCAGCAATTCTGCCATAGAGTCCCTAACCTTTGATCCTTGTTTGAGCCTAACACCAGATGATGATTGTGCCGGAGAACTTTCCTATTCTTCAAAAAGCAACATAAGATAGAACCACAAAATATTTAGGGAGTGCAGCGGTAGGAATTGAGCGTGTCCGAAGAATTTGATGACCTCTCTGTCCTGGATGACATTGATATTCCTGAGGTCGTGCGGGATGAAGATCCAGAACAAAGCGAAAAAACCACAGGATCTAACCCCAAGCAACGCCTCTTGTTGGGGTTGGGGGGAATCCTCATTGTCGGGTTTGGGGCGATCGCCTCGCGCCAGTTTTTCCAGGCCACCCCAGATCCCGCTGCCCCAGAGGATCTTGCCAGCGATGTTTCTCCGTCCGAATCAGGCAGCAATGATACCGAAACCAGCGAACAAATTCTCGGTCATTTTCCCTACCCCGAAGCCGAGGTCAGTGAACTGGTCGCCGTGAGTGCCGATGGTCGCTTGAAATTACGCCCCGCCGCCGCCGAAAAGTTTCTCCAAATGCAGGCCGATGCGAGACAAGCCGGGATCAACTTAGCCTTACTCTCCGCCTTCCGCACCATCGAAGAGCAACAATATTTATTTTTTGATATTAAAGAACAGCGCGCCCAGGACACCACCAAAC
Source organism: Synechococcus sp. BDU 130192 (assembly GCF_963876085.1). Classification (NCBI taxonomy): domain Bacteria; kingdom Bacillati; phylum Cyanobacteriota; class Cyanophyceae; order Synechococcales; family Synechococcaceae; genus Synechococcus; species Synechococcus sp. BDU 130192. The sequence continues at coordinate 70,605 of NZ_CAWNNO010000007.1, forward strand.
GGGCTGAGGTGAGTGCGCCTCCCCGCTACAGTGAACACCATACGGGCTATGCCATTGATCTAGGGGATGGAAATTTGCCAGCGACCCACCTCCAGGAAAATTTTGAAAATACAGCGGCGTTTCAGTGGCTCCAAAATAATGCCGCCCGTTATAGTTTTGAGTTGTCTTTCCCGCGAGATAATCCCCAGGGCATCGCCTACGAGCCTTGGCATTGGCGCTTTGTGGGGGATCAAGATAGTCTGGAAACGTTTTACAAATCCCGCAATTTGAATCCGTAGCCCTTTTCTTGGGAAACGATTGGGAGAGAAAAAGGTGATGTGCGCATATTCTCAGAGGAACATTAGATCATGGTAGAAACCCTCGATCAACAGCGTTGGTGGGTACAACGGTGGCTAGAATTACTGGATTCTTACCGCTTTAAAAAACGCCTCGAACGGGCGCGTATCTATGCGAAAGCGGGCAATGTGTTGCAAATTGATTTCGTCGAAGCCCAGGCGATCGCCCTCGTGCAGGGGAGCGAACCAGAACCCTACCGCGTTTCTTTAAAACTAGACCCCTTTAGTGACGAAGCTTGGGGCTATGTGGTGGAAAGTTTAGCCCAAAAGGCACTCTTTTCGGCCCAACTGCTAGCCGGGGAAATGCCGGCGGCCATTGAGCAGGTCTTCACGGCAAATGGTTTAAATTTGTTTCCCTTTACCCTGGCGGATATTCACTCCCGCTGTACTTGCCCCGATAAAGCCAACCCCTGTAAGCACATTGGCGCGGTTTATTATCAACTCGGCGATCGCTTTAACGAAGATCCCTTTGTGATTTTTCAACTGCGGGGCCGCACCAAGCAACAAATCCTTGATGCACTCCGGGACTACCGACGGCAACATTTCGCCACGGCAACTGCGACCAATTTACCCAGCCATGACCAAGCAGAAATTGAAATATCCCAACCGCAACAGAACCCGGAAACCATTGATATTAAACAGTTCTGGCAATATGATCATCCCCTCGATCCAGATTTGGTTGTGATTACGCCGCCCACTGATGGCACCACGAGCCTCGATCTTTTGGGGGCGATCGCCCTTAATCCAGAGGATGCCCAAGCTTTCCAAAGTTACCTCAATTATGTCTATGGCATGGCTAGTCAAAAGGGGTTAATGCAGGCTTTACAGGGGTTGAATGCGAGCGAATCAGCCTAAATCCAGAAAAATTCGCTAAAATCAAAAGCCGATTGCCTTGAAATACAGCAAAAAGGTCACAATCGATCTGTTTTTTTTAGTGGTTTTGCCTGGAGTGTATTGAAATTATGTGGATTATTCCCTTTGTGATTGGTTGTGGTGTTGGTGCGGGGGCGTTTTACCTCGTCAAAAAAGACGATCTGAATCGGCTGGGCACTTTAGAAACGGAACTGAGTCAACTGCGACGAGATCTACAAACCAGCGAAACCAACCACGAGCAACGGTTGCGGGAGGCGATCGCCACCTTACAGCAAGAGTATCAAGGCAAAATTGCCACCCTGGAAACGCAACTTGCCGCCGCAAAAAATCCGGCCCCGGCAGAAACAGCAAGCCTGAAGGATCACACCGTCCCGGATACCCTAGAACCGCCGATCCTGGCCGCCACCATCCAACCCCGTACCG
>NZ_CAWNNO010000008.1:0-60859 GCF_963876085.1 Synechococcus sp. BDU 130192
GAACAGCAGCAACATCGCAGATAACAGCATGAACATCTCGATGAACAGCAGCAACATCGCAGATAACAGCATGAACATCTCGATGAACAGCAGCAACATCGCAGATAACAGCATGAATATCTCGATGAACAGCAGTAATATTGCGCAAAACACGACGGATATTACTGAAAATCGCAGTAATATTGCCACTAACAGTGCAAATATTGCGCAAAACACGGCTGACATTGCTGAAAACCGTCAGCGAATTGATGAAGCCTTTGATGAAATCGAAGAGAACAGCTCCGGTATCGCAATGGCCCTGGCACTTTCTAGCCTTAACAAAGGCTTGTTGCCAGGTAAGCGCTATGGCATCGGGGTTGCCTTTGGTACTTTCAAGAGTGAAGTATCAATTGCTGCTAATGGTACATTCTTGTTTACTGACCCGAACAGCGACGGCACACAAGTTCTCTTTAATGTCGGTGCTGGTTTTGGTTTAACCCAAGATACATTTGGTGCTGCGGCCGGTTTAACTCTCCAATGGTAAGTCCCTTGAAGAACAACTCTGTTTTACAAGCCTTCGTGGTGTTAACTCTGGGGTTAATGCCTTTGACAACACCACAGGCTTTTCTTACTCCTGTATTGGCTCAGTCCGATGTTGCCCAAACTAGAGCGGCAATTACAACTGAGAATGACCGAATATTTGTTCACTCTCTTATTAAGTCTTCTTTGTTATCTCTGAACCAAGCGAATCAAACTCAAGATTATTCGGTATTGAGAAAACTGGGTTCTCCTGGATTTCAGATGAAAAATACAGAGCAAGATTTGTCGAGGATTTTTCGCTCGACTCGGGAAGCAAATCTGGATTTTACTGCCGTTACAGAGTACGAACCAACATTTACATCTCAGCCGATGCTAGATGAAGACAATAATTTGCTGGTTACGGGTTATTTTCCAACACAACCTCAAATTAATTTCGAACTAGCTTATCAATTGATTAATGGTACTTTTCGCATTGATACCCTCACAATCGGGATTGGAGCGCAATAGTTAGCATTTTTCTCTTGATCTGCTTATAAGAGCCAGCTTCTGGAATTTTTTCTAGGAGCTGGTTTTTATTATGAAATCAGCAGAATTTTCTGATGTATTGATATGTAGTATTCGTTTTCTTATTATGGGTTGTTAATCTTGATATAGAAAGTTATACTTTGTAGTATCTGAGCTTTCTTGAGAGCCAAAGTGTTTTGGAATTCAAACTAGATTATTTTGAAATCCCAAAAATAAAATTAAATTATCAAACTGATGGGCAAATCTCGCAAAAAAAAACGTCAAAATGCTACACGTAAATCTGGAAAAAGTTACGTGGCATCTAAAAATCAAAAAGCGAATCACTTTAATGGGTCTGAAAGCTCCTGTGATGCTCTTATTCAGGTGGGGATGGAAGCTTATCAGTCTGGTCAATTTAATAAAGCTTTTAGTTGTTTTCAAAATGCACTTTCATTTCAGCCCAAGCATGATCGGGCGCTTTTTTTGCTGGGGGCAACTTACAATCACCTGAATCAGCATGATGAGGCGATCGCCACCCTCGAAGCTGCAATTCAAGTTAATCCCTGTGAAGCCCAATATTATTGTCATCTGGGCAATGCCCATTTCGCCCAGGGGGATGTCCAAAAGGCGATCGCCAGTTTCCAAAAATCAATCCAGACCCAAGCTGACTATGTGGACGCGAGGTTTAACTTGGGGAATGTGTTTCTCGACCAAAAATGTTTTCATGAAGCCGTTGATGCTTACCAAAAAGCGGTTCATTTAGATCCTGAAAATACGGCAATTTATAATAATTTGGGGCATGCTTTCCACGGTCTTGAAAAATACGATGAGGCCATTGCCCAATTTCAAAAAATATTGACGCTTAAACCAGGTGATATAGATGCCCGAAAGCATATCGGCAATGCCCTACAACAACAAGAAAAATACACGGAAGCCCTGGAAATTTACGAGGCACTGTTAGCAGAGGATCCAAACAATGCTGGTGTTTATAACAATATTGCAAATACACTCCAAAAAACAGCTAGATTTGAAGCATCTTTAACTGCCTATCGAAAGGCGATCGCCCTAGAGCCCCAGTCCGCAAGTACCCATTTGAACTATGCCCTAGGCTTACTATTAAATGGAAAATTTCAAGAAGGTTGGCAAGAACACGAATGGCGCTTGCTGGTTTCTAAAGTGGTTCCAAATTCATTGCAAACTGAACCTTGGCAGGGTGAACCTTTAGCTAATAAAGAAATTTTACTGTGGAGTGAACAGGGACTAGGGGATTCAATTCAATTTATTCGCTATGCATTATTGCTGCAACAACAAGGTTATCAAGTTACTGTAGCGACTCGTGCCCCTTTATTGGAACTATTTAGGACTTCTTTGTCACCAAAAATTAAGGTGATCAGTCAAGATTCTGAGGATCTCAGTAACTATCAAAATCATGTGTCGTTGATGAGTTTACCTTGGATTTTTCAGACGGATCTACACAGCATTCCCAATCAAATTCCCTATCTACGATCGCCAGCACAAATTCCCGAACATTTACAGTTACCCCAATCATCCGCAACAAAGATTGGTTTAGTTTGGGCCGGGGGAAAAATCAATCCTATTTTGTATAAATCAAAGTCAATTTACCTAGAGGATTTTTTTCAGGGACGGCAGGATTTGTTAACGTCAGGCAACTACTCCTTTTGGAGTCTCCAAGTTGGAGAAGATGCAGCCCAAATCGAACCCTGGTTAGCGTTTGATTCTGTTTTTGATTTGAGTCACAAACTACAGAACTTTGCAGATACAGCAAGTGTAATTCAGCAACTCGATCTTGTGATCACCGTAGATACTGCGGTGGCTCACCTTGCGGGAGCGATGGGTAAACCAGTGTGGTTGATGTTGCCCTTTGTACCTGATTGGCGTTGGTTGCTAGAGAGGGATGATTGCCCGTGGTATCCGGGGATGCGCTTATTTCGTCAGCCCGCACTGGGCGATTGGGAGTCGGTATTTGACAATGTCCGGGCCGCACTCCTTGAGTTTGTCCCAGTAACAGATACGCAACCAGTTAAAACAGTGCCACAACAACCTTTACTGAGGCCAAAAGCTGGATCGCAATCCCAAAAAATCAGCGGCAGACTCTACATCAACGGGGCGAACAACTCCAAAGAACGGGGCAACTAACGGCGGCGATCGCCGTTTATCAAGAACTCTTAACACTCGAACCTAATCCTCTCGAAACTTACAATACCCTAGGCAATCTTTTCCACCGAACAAATCAGCTTGATCAAGCAACCACCATGTTCCAAGCCGCGGTCAAGCAGGCTCCGAACGCCCCCGGACTGCAATACAACTTAGGAAATGCCTATTTGCTCCAAGAAAAATACGACCAGGCGATCGCCTGCTATGACAAAGCATTGCAGCTAGATCCCCAAGACCGCAACACTTGGAATAACCGAGGTCATGCCTTTATGGGCCTCAAACAATATGATCAAGCCATTGCATCTTTTCAGGCAATTCTTGAATTTATCCCCGACGATGCCGACTCTTTTAGCCACATCGGCACCGCTTTACAGGAGCAAGGGAAAGGCCCAGAAGCTATTCAAAAACTAAGGTATGCCCTGCAACTAAAACCAGACAGCGTTGCAATTAAATATAATTTAGCCAATCTTCTCCAAAGAAATGGCTTTTTCCTAGAGTCAATTCAGTTTTATCGTGAAATCTTACAACAAGCACCAGAACATAAAGATGCTAATTTTAACTTGGGCTGGGTTTTGTTATTAATTGGTGAACTCCAAGAAGGCTGGAATCACTACGAATACCGCTTTTCCCCCCAAGATTTAAGTAATCGACTCCTACCCACACCCATGTGGCAAGGGGAAGCACTTCAGAACAAACCCCTCTTATTATGGAGTGAACAAGGTTTTGGCGATGCAATTCAATTTGTGCGGTATGTTGCCCTCTGCGTTGATCGTGGAATTGATGTGATTTTAGGCACCCGTAATTCCCTAAAACGTCTTTTTCAAAAATGCTTAAACGTCACTGTAAATGTTATCGATCAAGATCAGTTACAAGGAATTGATCCAAATATTCACCACTGTCCTTTGATGAGTCTGCCCTATATTTTTCAAAGTACAGAAGCATCCATTCCTCAAACAATCCCCTATCTGACGGTGCCAGACATTTCAGATAGTCTAATATTGCCAAGGACAAAAGGAAAAAAAATAGGTCTTGTCTGGGGGAGCAAGATTGAAAATCAGCAAATGTACCGGAGTAAAGCAATTCAACTCCAAGAATTTATTCCAGTTTTTCAAGATTTATTAGATACCGAACAAATTACTCTGTGGAGTTTACAAGTTGGCGAAGATGCAGCACAAGTCCAACCTTTTTTGAGCCATTCGGGGATTTTTGATCTCAGCTCTATAATTACAGATTTTTACGATACCGCTGCTATTATCACGCAATTAGATCTTGTGATTACGATTGATACTGCTGTGGCGCACTTAGCTGGGGCCTTGGGGAAATCTGTTTGGGTGATGTTACCCCATATTCCTGATTGGCGTTGGCAGTTAGAACGGGAAGATAGCCCCTGGTATCCGACAATGCACTTATTTCGCCAAGGAATTGCCGGAGATTGGCAGGGTGTTTTTGGTCAAATATACGAGGCACTTGTGGGGGAATTGATTTTAGAAGCTTTATCGGGGACAGCCTCAGTAACGCACCAAGAAAACCTAGATAAAAAACCTACAGTGTTTACTGACGCAGGCTCCGTAACTCCACCAAAAATCAAAAGTAGCCAGGAAGTAACGTCCTATCGTAGCCTTGCAGAAAGTTTCAGAGCCGCCCGAGACTTTGAGCAGGCGATCGCCATGTATCAAAAGGCCATTGAAATTGAACCGAATAACTCAGAATTGCACAATGATCTAGGCAACCTATTCTACGAAAACAAAAGTTATTTAGAAGCAGAAAAGCAATTTCAAGAAGCCCTAAGTCTAGAACCAGAAAATGCCAACCTATGCTTTAATCTTGGTAACACATTTTTAATGCAAGCCAAATATAGAGAGGCAATTGCAAATTATCAAAAAGCACTACAGAGTAAGCCAGACCATGATGGCGCAGTAAATAATCTTTGTTATATATCTAATCAGGTTTCTGATACTAAAATATTAGTAGAAGCACTGTATTCTTTTATAGAAAATAAAATCAGCCAAATACAAATATATAAAGAATACGGCAAAATTTTGAAAGCCAATGGTGCGACTCAACAAGCAATTTTGGCTTTTAAGCAAGCGATGATTCTTGACCCTGAGAACAATGAGATCAAAATAGCCCTTGTTCAATGTTTAATAGAGAGTAATAAAACAGAAGAAATAGCACATTCATCTCCACAATTTTTGCAAGAAAACTTGCTCAATACAGGCGTTCAAATTGCTGACATCGAAAGCCTGCAAAGAGAAAAAGAAAACAACCCAAAAAACTTGCAATTTGTTGAAAAAATTATCCAAGATATTCCCATTTATCTCCGCGATAGTCAGTTGCAACTAGCACATATCTCAAAGTCATCAACCAAAACAATTATTCACTTGATTTCGCATTTTCGTGGCCATCCAGAATTGGGCCATACTGGATATAATATCCATGCTTTTAATTTTGCTAAAGCCCTCGATAGTTTATGTTGCGATGGTGATACCCAAGTGCTGGTCAGTGATTTGCTTAACCAAGAAGAAATGACTAACCATTGCCAATACTTGCAGCAGTCTCAGTGTTCAATTATAAATATTTTTATTGGCATGGGCTACGATTGTTGGGAAAAACTCCAGCCATTCCCAGGCATCAAAATTGCCTACACCGTTTGGGAATCGACCAAATTGCCAGATAGTTGGGTTCCAAATCTAAACCGCTGCGATTATGTTTGGACTGCTAGCCATTGGGGGAAGACAGTTTTAATTGGAAATGGTATCAAACCAGAAAAAACCTTTGTCGTACCCGAAGGCGTAAACGGCGACCTATTCTATCCTGAACTCCCAGTAGATCCCATGCTTGAAAACGATGGTGAATTCAAATTTTTTACCGTTGGCAAATGTGAACCACGTAAAAGTACAGCCGAGTTAATCAAGGCGTTTGATTTAGAGTTTCATGCCGATCCTGATGTTTATTTGGTGCTAGCTTGTGACAATGTTTTTGTGCATCAGTTTAATATGCAAGCTTTCGTTGAAAACCTTTGGCTTAGAAACTATCATAAGTTTATTTATATTTCTCGAAAAAGTGATTATGCAGATGTTGCTAAAATTATGAATGCTTGCCATTGCGGTGTCTTTCCAACCAAAGCGGAAGGATGGGGATTACCAATTATTGAATCGATGGCTCTCGGTAAACCGACGATTGCCACGAACTATAGCGCCGTTACAGAGTATGCCAATGAAGATAATGCGATTCTACTTGATTATTTCGATGTTCCCATTCAGGATGTAGATCTCTTTTTTAATCGAATGGATGGGGATTATGGTACCTGGGCAATGCCAAAAACCCAGGATCTCCGTAGAAAAATGAGGGCTGTTTATCAAAATTATTCACACTATCAACAAAAGGCGATCGCCTCATCAGTCCAGGTTAGGCGAGACTGGTCTTGGCAAGCCGCAGCAAAAAAAGCACTAAATGTTATTCAAAGTATTTTGTCATACTAGCAAGCTTTAACTCCACTTTAGAACTAAAATAGACTTTGATATTAGTAGCTAAAATCACACAGCGTTTCTATTAATTTAATCCTAAAAAATTCAGAATGATAAACCAAGAAAACCTCAAGCTTCATTTAGGATGTGGCCACAAAATCCTGCCAGACTATATTAATGTCGATAAATATGGTAATCCTGATGTTGTATTTGATTTAGAAACCTTTCCTTGGCCTTGGGAAAATGATAGTGTCGTCGAAATTGTCATGCATCATGTCCTAGAGCATTTAGGTCAAGATACAAATACCTACTTGAAAATTATCCAAGAGATTTATCGTATCTGTAAAAACCAAGCCGTTATTGATATTCAAGTGCCGCACCACCGCCACGACAACTTTATTATTGATCCAACCCATGTTAGACCCATTACAGTTGAAGGCTTGACTATGTTTTCAAAAAAAGCAAATCTTCAGTGGCAAGCAGCAGGCGTAGCGACAACAACATTAGGGTTATATTTAGATGTTGATTTTGAAGTCACTTCTGCAACCTATGTACCTGATGGAGAGTGGGCTAGCAGATGGAATGAAAAAAGTATCACCTTAGACGAACTATCCCAAGCTGCTAGAAACTTCAATAATGTTTTTGGGGAAGTACATATAAAAATGGTAGTTGTCAAGTAGATTACTTGAAGGTGTATTTTTGGATTTTGGCTATGGAGAGCTAGTTATGATCAAATCCATATCTATTATTGTTCCTTGCTATAACTGCGGATATAGAATTGTCAAAACATTTCAAAAAATAGAAGAAAGCATCGCTTTTTTTCGGAAATATTTTAATCGTCCTAAACCTGTTGAAATTGAAGTGATTATAGTTGATGATTGTTCCACAGATAAAACTCCTGATATTTTAAGCTTGCTACATTCCACTGGTGAGTATCAACTCAAGATTATTTCACATCCTCATAATCGTGGTGCTTCAGTTGCCAGAAATACAGGCGTGAAAGCATCAATAGGAGAAATATTATTTTTTTGTGACGGAGATGATTTTTTTGAAGCTGAACATATTCTTTTTTGTTATTCAATTCTTAACGCCAATTTAGAAAAAAAATCTATAGTTGAAGTTCAAGCGCCATCATGTCATTGGACAGTTTCAGTGCCCGAAAAAAGAATAGGATATGTGGCGACAGGTGTAAAACTCGATCCAGAAATTCATTCTTCCTGGAAGCAAATTTTAGCGAATAGTCTAACAATTAACATCTGTGTACATCGTGCTTGTCACGAATTTATTAATGGCTTTTCTGAAGAACCTATTTTTAAAATCATGGGAGGGAGTGAAGATTGTCTTTATCGAGAAATGTTAGATCATTTTTTTGAGTCAGGTCGTTTTTATGACGTAGAGACGGTTGAGTATAAACGATACCCTGGTAATGCTATTGATAAACAAATGCCAAGGGTGTCACTTCCCTATGGAGAGTATGTAGGTGAACTACCCCATGAGCAGGAATTTGACAATATATGGTTTAAAGAAAAATTAAGGACTATCAATCAAGACGTATTGATGCGACTTGAGAAAAAAAGAGAAGCCTACAATACTCTTTTTCCCCAGGTTTTTAAAGTGTCAGATCACTGACTCTTTAATATCGAAACCCGTTAATGCTTGGAACAAACAGTATGAGCTTTTTATTTCAGATTATTAATTCTAGTTTTCCTTTAGGCTCATATAACTATTCAGAAGGGCTAGAGTTTTTTATCGAATGCACTCGGCAAGATCATTCTTTGACGACGTTTCAGGAGTGGTTACAAAGAGAGTTGACCTATGGCTCAATTCGTCTTGATACCCAAGTAATGCTGACTGTTGTGCGGGCGATCGCCGCTGATGATTTGACCCAATTGCAGTATTGGAATAGTTGGTTGAATGGGACGCGGGAAACCAAGGAACTCCGGCAACAAAGTATCCAGATGGGCAATAGTTTGTTGAAACTGTTGGGGGATTTAGACGAAAACAAACGACCACAGCTAAGGGCTTGCCGGGAGCAGATCGGCAAAAACTGCCATTATGCGATCGCCTTTGGGATAGCGATCGCCCTCTGGAACATTGAGCCGCACCAGGCCGTTTTAGGTTATCTCCATAGCTGGCTGAGTAACTTGGTGAGTGCGGGGGTAAAGTTGATTCCCCTCGGACAAACCCAAGGCCAACGGATCATCTACCAGTTACAACCCCTAATTATTGAGACGGCAGAAACTTTGGTGACGCAAAAAGAGATGGATCTTTATGCCTGTACCTGGGGTTTAAGTTTGGCGAGTATGAACCATGAAACCCAATACACTCGCCTTTTTCGGAGTTGACCCCCAGGGGTTAAGATAAGGGGCATTCTTTTTTTCGGTGAATGGCTCAATGACGATGCACCTCAAGCTCGGCTGGCTCTACCCCACCCTCATGGGCACCTATGGCGATCGCGGCAATGTGATTTGCCTAGAAAAACGAGCCCAATGGCGACAGATTACCGTTGAAGTGATCCCCCTCGATAAAGAAGCGCCCCTAAATGTTTGGGAAGAAGTAGATTTGATTGTGGGCGGCGGCGCCCAAGACCGCCAGCAGGAAATTGTCATGCGAGATCTCCAGGGAGCCAAGGCCGAACAATTAAAAGCCCTCATCGAAGATCAAGTGCCAGGGGTCTTCACCTGCGGCTCACCACAACTGCTCGGTAAATATTATGAACCTGCCCTCGGCCAACGCATCGAAGGTCTCGGCATTTTAGATCTTGTCAGCAAACATCCGGGCTTTGGGGCAAAACGTTGCATCGGGAATGTCGCCTTTGAAATCACTGCTGAACCCCTCGCCACAGAATTAAAGGCCAAACTCGGCGATCGCCCCATTGCCATCGGCTTTGAAAACCACGGTGGGCGTACTTACTTAGGAGAGGTGCAACCCCTAGGCAAAGTCCTCAAGGGCTACGGTAACAACGGCGAAGATGGTTGGGAAGGGGCGTTCTACCAAAAGGCGATCGCCACCTATGCCCACGGGCCACTGCTACCGAAAAATCCGTTCCTGGCCGATTGGCTCCTCGAAAAAGCCCTGGAACGGAAGTACAACACCGAAATTCACCTTGATCCCCTCGACGATCAACTGGCCCGCCAAGCACGCCAGACCATGTTCCAGCGGCTCACATTGTCTGTATCGAGCAGCCCCATTTAGGCAACCCCGTTTAAACTTAGCAAGTAGACCCTTCTCACCAGCACTGCCTGACAAAACCAATGGAGAAAGATGCGAAAAGCCCCTTGATCCTGATCATTCCCTGCACCCTGTTAATGACTGTTTTTTTCAGTGTTTGGACGATCTGTGTGGTGGCGATCGCCTTTTTGGTGGCCTGGTATCTCTGGCAACAGTACCGCTGGCAACAACTCTCAATCACCCTCACCCCCGATTTCCGTCGCCTGATCGAAGCCAACCAAGGGAAAATTACCGTAGCCGACTTAACCCTGGCTACGGGCTTATCGGGGAATGATGTCCGTTGGTTTCTCGAACGCAAAGCAAAGGAGTACGCCGCCCAGGCTGTGGTTTACCAAAAAACAGGCATTGTCTATTACTTTTTGACGAGCGGTGCCCTGGGCAGTATGTTCAATGGCAGTGATCCCGAAATCCCAGAGCCAGACCCCCAGGAACCCACGCCACCACCCTTAACTCCAAAATCACCGCCAGCACCGATGATTCAAACGGAACTCGCGAAACGTTTTTCCGTACATCCCAGCACCCTCCGTAAACGCCGGGGCCGTGATAATTTTGCCGAATGGAGTCAGGCTAAAGATCCCGATAATATTTCCTGGCGCTACGATCCCAATACCCGTCAGTTTTCGCCCCAGCAATAACCCTGTTCATTTTTACCCCCATAATTTAATTCATTCTCCCATGCCCGATCTGCACCAACATCGCCAACAGTTTCCTGCCCTCACCCACAAAACTTACTTTAACTACGGTGGCCAGGGGCCGTTACCCCAGTCGAGCCTTAATGCCATCCTCGACAGTTATCACCAGGGCGATCGCCAAGGGCCTTTTTCCCTCGCCCAGGGTCAATGGGAAACGGGCATCATTCAAGAATTGCGGGGGGCGATCGCCGCTGAACTCCAAGCTCAACCCCAAAATATTGCCCTCACCGAAAATGTAACTGCTGGCTGCAACATTGCCCTCTGGGGAATCAACTGGCAACCGGGGGACGAAATCCTCCTCGGTGATTGTGAACATCCAGGCATTGTTGGCATTGTCCAGGAGATTGCGGCCCGCTTCGACGTGAAGATTCGCATTTGTCCCCTCTTTGACACCCTCAATGGCGGTGATCCTACAGCGGCGATCGCCCAACATTTAACCCCCCAAACTCGCCTTTTGGTGATTAGCCATCTTTTTTGGAATACAGGCCAGATATTGCCTTTAAAGGAAATTTGTACCCTCTGCCATGGCCAAAATACCCTGGTGCTGGTGGACGCGGCCCAATCCTTCGGGATGCTACCCCTCGATTTGCCAGCCTTGGGGGTCGATTTCTATGCCTTTACGGGTCATAAATGGTGGTGCGGCCCGGCTGGGGTCGGCGGACTTTATATTTCCACCGAGGCGATCGCCCAGCATCGACCGACCTTTATTGGCTGGCGGGGGGTAACCCAGTGGGAGACAACAACTGAAGTGGCCCTCGCCCAGGATTCCCGCCGTTATGAAGTCGCAACTTCCGCTTATCCTCTCTACGTTGGCTTAATGGAGGCGATCCGCTTCCATCAACAATGGGGTGACACGGCCAGCCGTTATCAACAAATCTGCGATCGCAGTGCCTACTGTTGGGAAAAACTCAACGCGATCCCCCAGGTGCAATGTCTCAAGGCTACGCCACCCGCTTCGGGGTTAGTCTCCTTTCAAGTCGATACCGCCCAAAGCCACAGTGATATTGTCAAAGCCCTCGAAGCCCAGGGGTTTTGTCTCCGGACGATCCGCTTCCCGGACTGTATCCGCGCCTGTACACACTACTTCACTACCACCGCAGACATCGACCAATTGGCGATCGCCCTCACCACCCTCCTCAAATAATCCTTCCTTGGGGAAGGTGGCCGGAGGTCGGAAGGGGTTTTTCCCTGGGGAAGGTGGCTAACAGAGGTTGTTATGGCAGCACCCCCAATTCCTGTAAACAGCGACGGGTAACCTCCAGGCGAGCAGAACCATCTTGGGGACTGTTGATATCAATGTTGGTCGCAAAAAAGTACACATCATCGCCCCGTTCCACATAGCCCACATACCAACCGATATTCTGAACTCCGGGGTTCCCAAAACCAAACCAGCCTGTTTTGGCTCGAATCGTGTAATTGGGGGTTTGTTCAGCGATCATGATTTCCTTGACCATGGCGATCGCCTTTTCCGAAAAAGGTAACTCATTGGCATAGAGACGGCGCAAAAAGTCCACTTGACCTTGGGGGGTGATTTGTAATGTGCCATTCAGCCAAAACTGATCAATATTCTCTGGAGTGCCAATGGTTTGATTACCATAGGCGATCGCCTCGATCCACTGTTTCATCCGGCCATGGCCCGTCCGCCGTGCGAGGACTTGGTAAAACCACACCGCCGAATGTTTGAAGGCTTCCTTTAGATTCAGATCCCGATTCCACACCGGTAATTCCCGCGTAATCCCATCCCAGGTGAGTAACGCCAGCTCATTGGGGATTACCCCCGTTTCGAGGGCAATCAAGGAATTGGGAATTTTAAAAGTTGACGCGACCGGAAAAGCGGTGCGGTTGCGGTGGGCATTGTACTGAAAAGTCCGGTTGGCTTTCAGATCGTAGATTAGAATCGATCCCTCCAGCCTTAGGGCTTGGAAATGCTGCTGGAAATTAACCGTCTCCGATACTGTGGTAAGGGACGGGGGCGCTGCTGCCAATCCTGGTGAATTGTTAGACAGGGTGTATATCCCCATCCCCATGAAGGATAAGGAGGTTCCTATCAGCAATGCTACGGTTCGGAAGGGGATCAAGGCAGGCATAATTGCAAAGGGTAATCGCTTATCACTTCATCCTAGGGCCAAAGAGTTACGTTGAATTTGGTTTCATGCCTTGTTTGTCGATGTTCCCAAAGAATCATTCAAGGCGATCGCCTACAATCAAACGTTGAAGATTCCATTGGTTTGTCGTTGCTATGAATTATCTGATCGCCGTATTCCCAGACCGTATGACCGCCGAAGAAGCCTATACCCAACTGGAAAAAGCTAAAGTTCCCACCAAAAATCTAGCTATTGTTGGTCAAGGCTACCAAACCGCCGATGAATTTGGCTTTATCGATCCCTCTAAGCAGGGGCGCAAGCGAGCAAAATTGATGGCCTATTGGCTAATCCCCTTCGGTTTCTTTGGGGGTTTTGTCTTCGATTACATTACGGGGTTAGATACCTTCGCCTGGGCTGGCACACCGGGTAATCATATTGTCGGGGGTCTCGCTGGAGCTGTTGGCGGGGCCATGGGGAGCTATTTCGTCGGCACAACCGTTGGCTTGGCGGTGGGGAGCGGCGATGCCCTACCCTATCGCAATCGCCTCAATGCAGGGAAATACCTCGTGATCTATAAATATGAGTTGAATAAATATCGCGATTTGGTGACCCGTCTACTCCAGGAGCAAAATCCGGAAAATCTCCAGGGCTATTCAGAATCTGGAGGGATGTAAGCCTTTACCATGGCCGACACCCCTTCACCCAAAAAATTAGCGGCCCTTGCCGTTGGTGAGCAGGGAGAGCTTTTTGTAGAGCAGCACCTCGAAAGCCAAGGTTGGCAAATTGTCGCAACCCGTTGGCGCTGTCGTTGGGGAGAATTGGATCTGGTGGCGTTCCATGCCCAGACAAAAATTCTCGCTTTTGTAGAGGTAAAAACCCGACAACAGCACAGCTTGGATTATCAAGGTTTACTGGCGATCACCCCCAGCAAACAACGCAAAACCGTCCGGGCAGCTCTGCAATTTCTAGGCAATTTTCCCCAATATGAAACCTACGGTTGTCGCTTTGATGTGGCCCTTGTCAGCTACAGCAAGACTGCCGTCTTTCCCCAGGGCTTCAGCTTGGCTGCTTACTTAGAAGGGGCATTCGAGGCCGATGCATTCTAGAATGTAGGGTGTTTTCCGTGATTCTTAAAGCCCTGTGGCGATCGCCCCATGACCACTTCTGAACTTAGCTCTACCTCCGCGCAAAATTTACCCACCGTTGGCCCCTTTACCATGTTTCGCCTGGGACTTTTTAATCTGGGCTTGGGTCTGATGGCAGTGTTGACCCTGGCGGTACTCAACCGGGTGATGATTAGTGAGCTGGATATTCCGGCGACGGTGACGGCAGGGGCTTTGGCGGTACCACAATTTATGGCCCCCGCGCGGGTGTGGTTCGGGCAACTGTCCGACAGCAAAAAGATTTTTAAGCTCCACCGCAGTGGTTATGTCTGGATTGGGACGGTGTTGTTCGGTTCGGCGGTTTTTGTGGCGGTACAAATCGTCTGGCAGTTGGCCCTAGCGGTGCGGGAAAATGGCGGCTGGGCCTGGTCTGGAGAGATGTTGCTGTGGGCGATCGCCCTGGGGGCAGTGCTCGGTTTCTATGGCCTGGCCCTCAGCTCTACGTCCACCCCCTTTACGGCGTTGTTAGTGGATATTTCCGATGAAAATAATCGCTCAAAAATTGTGGCGGTGGTCTGGTCGATGTTGTTGCTGGGGGTTGTGATTGGCGGGATTAGTGGCAGTATTTTCCTCGATCAGGTACAACAGGCCGGGGTCATCCTGGGGGCCAATGCCGGAGCAATCATCACCCAAGGGGAAAAGCTCCTGAATACGCCCATCGAAAGTTTACAGGGGCCAATTAATTCTCTGTTTCTAGTCGTGCCGGCGATCGCCTTTGGTTTGGGGCTACTCGGTATCCTTGGGATCGAACGCAAATATTCTCGCTTTAGTCGACGGACTGCCCCCACAACGCGGGAAGACCAAATCACCTTTCGGGACTCCATTAAAGTCGTCCGTAGTAGTCCACAAACAGCCATTTTCTTTAGCTTTCTGGTAACTTTTACAATCAGCCTCTTTATGCAAGAAGCCGTGCTGGAGCCCTATGGCGGTGAAGTGTTTGGGATGTCCATCGGCGAAAGTACCCTGCTCAATTCCTACTGGGGGATCGGTGTTCTCGTGGGCTATAGCGTGACCGGATTTTTGGTGGTGCCGCGCCTAGGGAAGAAAAATACTGCCCGTTTAGGTTGTTTGCTCACAGCGGCTTGTTTCTTTTTAATTATTCTGGCCGGGTTCACCCAACAGCCCCAGATCCTCAGATATGCCCTCGTTCTCTTTGGGATGGCCACGGGGATCGGCACCATTGGCGCGATTAGTTTAATGCTTGATCTCACCGCCGCCGAAACCGCTGGTACTTTCATTGGCACCTGGGCGCTGGCCCAAGCGATGTCCCGGGCGATCGCCACTTTAATGGGGGGAGTCGTGTTAGATATTGGGCGGGCAATTTTTCAAACCCCCCTCTTGGCCTACAGTTCTGTTTTTGTGCTCCAAGCCGTGGGGATGTTCAGTGCCATTTTTATTCTCAATAACGTGAATATCCGCGAATTCAAAGAAAATACCAGGCAGGCGATCGCCACGATCCTCGAAGGAGAACTAGATGGCTAGACAAAGTGTCTATCTCTCGCTACCGTTAGGAAAACCATCTGAACAGTCATCGTTCCAGAACTAACCATGCGAATTCTAGTGACCGGCGGCGCAGGGTTCATCGGCTCCCATCTCATTGATCGCCTGATGACCGAAGGCCATGAAGTCATTTGCCTCGATAACTTTTACACAGGCCGCAAGCATAACCTTTTGCAGTGGATTGGCAACCCCTACTTTGAAATGGTGCGCCACGACATCACCGAACCGATCCGCCTCGAAGTGGATCAGGTTTACCACCTCGCTTGTCCTGCCTCACCGATCCATTACCAGTTCAACGCCATCAAAACCGTTAAAACCAATGTCATGGGCACCCTAAATATGCTGGGGTTAGCCAAACGGGTCAAAGCGAGAATTCTGTTGGCGTCTACCTCTGAAGTCTATGGCGATCCAGATGTCCATCCCCAGCCCGAGACTTACCATGGCAATGTGAATCCAATTGGGGTTCGCTCCTGTTACGACGAGGGGAAGCGGATGGCGGAAACCCTGGCTTTTGATTACCACCGCTCTAATAATGTTGATATCCGTGTCGCCCGAATTTTTAATACCTATGGCCCCAATATGTTGCCGAATGATGGGCGGGTAGTGAGTAATTTTATCGTCCAAGCCTTGCAAGGCAAACCACTGACGGTCTATGGGGATGGTTCCCAAACCCGGAGTTTTTGCTACGTAAGTGATTTGGTCGAAGGTTTGATTCGTTTGATGAACCGAGACTTTATCGGCCCTGTCAATTTAGGGAATCCCGATGAGTACACGATTTTGGAGTTGGCCCAAACGATTCAGAATATGGTCAATCCTGATGTTGAGGTGGCCTTTGAGCCGCTGCCCCAGGATGATCCGCGTCAACGGCAACCGGACATTACCCGTGCTAAAACCTACTTGGATTGGCAGCCAACGGTGCCCCTCAAGGTGGGCTTAGAAAAAACGATCGCCTATTTCCGCGATCGCCTCGCAGAATAACTAACGGACAACAACACGAGAAATTCACTAGAAATTGCGATGAAAGTTTGTGTAATTGGAACGGGTTACGTGGGCTTGGTCACAGGGGTTTGCCTGGCGCACATGGGCCATGATGTCATCTGCATCGACAATAATGAGCAGAAAATCAAGCTCATGCAGGCGGGGCGATCGCCGATTTATGAACCCGGTCTAGCGGAACTGATGCAGCAGGAAATGGCCACCGGACGCTTGCAATTTAGTACAGACCTCAGTTTTGGCGTCAATCATGGGGAAATTCTGTTTATCGCTGTGGGTACCCCAGCCTTGCCAACGGGGGAAAGCGACACCCGCTATGTGGAGGCCGTGGCGAAGGGTATTGGTGAACATTTACCCGCCGATAGTTACAAAGTAATTGTTAACAAATCAACGGTTCCGATTGGTTCAGGGGACTGGGTGCGAATGATTGTCCTCGATGGAGTCAAACAGAAGCAAAACGGCCATACGGTGCAGTTTGATGTGGTCAGTAACCCCGAATTTCTCCGGGAAGGGTCAGCAATTTTCGATACTTTTAACCCCGATCGCATTGTTCTAGGTAGTAGCAACTCCAAGGCGATCGCCCTGATGAAACAGCTTTATGATCCCCTCATCCAAGGGCAATTTAGCGCGCCAGAACATCCCAAACCGATTCCGGTGGTGGAAACGGATCTCAATTCCGCCGAAATGATTAAATATGCCGCCAATGCTTTCCTTGCAACGAAAATTAGCTTTATTAATGAAGTGGCGAATGTGTGCGATCGCGTGGGAGCAGACATTCTCCAGGTGGCGAAGGGCATCGGCCTCGATAGTCGCATTGGCAATAAATTTCTCCAGGCAGGCTTGGGTTGGGGCGGTTCTTGTTTCCCGAAAGATGTGGCCGCTTTAGTACACACTGCCGAAGATTATGGCTACCAGGCGCAACTCCTCGCAGCGGCAGTGACGGTGAATAATCGGCAAAAATTAATCGTCGTCGAAAAACTCCAACAGGAATTGAAAATTCTTAAGGGGAAAACCATTGGTTTGTTGGGGTTAACCTTCAAGCCAGACACCGATGATATGCGCGATGCTCCATCCCTGAAGCTGATTGCAGAACTTAATCGTCTAGGAGCACGGGTAAAAGCCTACGATCCGATTGTGTCCCAAAATGGCATTGGTCACGGCCTATCAGGGGTGATCATCGAAGATAGCCCAGAAATGTTAGCGGACACCTGTGATGCTTTGGTTTTAGTCACAGACTGGCAAGAATTCTTGCACCTCGACTATGGGCAATTAGGCGATCGCCTCCAAAATCGGTTGATCATCGATGGCCGGAATTTCCTCGACCGAGACGCCCTCGAAACCCTGGGGTTCCGCTATGTGGGCATTGGCCATTAAGTGTTTTAAGCTTCAAGTTGAGGTTTGTGACATCAGTTCTGTGGCGGTTTCGCGCATGGCCAGGGCAATATCCTGCAAATCCTCGCGGTTCGTGAGGTAAGTATCTAGGGCATTCATCGGATCGAGGGATTGACCAATGCCCAGTTCCGGTAGACGGGGCCGGGACAGTTGGCTCACCAGTTCCGCTTGAATGGAAGCTTGATGGGCGGCTTTGAGGGCTTTTCTGAGGGCACGTTGGTCAATGAGTTCTGTCTGTTCGGGGCGAATTTTGTAGATGAGGCGGACAACGGTATCGGTGATCGAAACCTGTGCAATTTCGTTGAGAATCGCAGTTTCTGGCTCGTCTGCGTCGCTCACATCAATTTTGATCGTGCGGAACGCCCGGGCCGGGAGGGGCACAAATTCCCAATCCGCTTGACCTTTGCGGAGATTGATTAAAACATAGCCCTTTGCTTCTTTTTCCTCGCTAAAATCAACCCGTTCAATGCTGCCAGGATAGATGATGGGGGGATCATTGCTGGGGTTGAGGTTTTGGTGGCGGTGCACATGGCCGAGGGCTACATAATCGAGTTCAGAACGGTTCAAGAAAGCCACTGGAATGTTAAAGCCTTTGCCTACAGCGAGGAAGCGCTCGGCCCCCAGGTTGGCGCGGTCGGCCATGAGATGACCCACCAGGATCGCGGGAATATCGGGATCGAGGCGACGAATTTCTGCTTCGAGGATTGGTTCGAGTTTCTGAAGGAGGATCTGGTGGATTTCGTTGAGGGTTTTGCCTTCGGTTTGTTGCCGGGTGAGGAGGGTGGCTTGGTTCAGCCAGGGCAGGGTAATGATTTGCAGGGGGCCTTTGGGCAGTTCGAGGGTGTGGGTGCGGAGGCGATCGCCCACGATAAAACCAGGCACCGCCAGGGTGCGATAGATATTTAAACTAGCGCCCCCATTGCCTTGGGAATATTGGTCATGGTTGCCGACGACGAGCACCGCCGGGATATTGTGGGCGACGAGGCGGCGAAACTGTCCCGCAAAGGCTTCGTGGATGTAGGGGGCGGGGGTGGCATCGGGGAAGGCATCCCCAGCAAAAATAACGAGGTCTACGGGGTCGGCGATCGCCCGGTCGATACAAAGCCCCAGGGTCTGCTCAAAATCTTCGAGGCGGGAATTGAGTCCGGTTTCTGGGTTCACCCGACCATGGGAAAAACCGCTGCCCATATGGATATCGGCGAAGTGAAGAATTCTGAACATGGTGGCGGTGGTTTATTTTTTGATTTCTTACAATGGAAGGCGATCGCCCCTCCCATCACCCCCAATCATAATATGAAGCGTCACCGTGAGTCCGCCACCACTGTCTGTGAACGTCCTTCCCTCAAACGCCCCCGGCAACTGCAATGCCAGGCGATCGCCAATGATGATGTGGGTTATTTGCAAGCTTTTTTGCGGGCTGCTGGATTTTTACCCCGTTCGGCGGTGATTGACGGCATTTTTGGGCGCACCACGGAAGCGGCGGTTCGGTCATTTCAACGGGCGAATAAATTGCCGAAAACGGGCACCGTTGATCCCCGCACCTGGCGAACTATTGAACGTTATCAACAATTATTTTTAGCTTCTCCCGCGACGGCTGAACCTCCCTCCGAACAGGCCCCAGAAGCCACTTCCCTTTTGCAACAAGATCGGCCCGAAAAACTTCTGTTGCGCCGGGGGGCTGGCTTTGAAATTTCGCCCCAACAGCAGGCCGTATATTATCTGCAAAAATTGCTGCAACGGGGTTTATTTATCCCAGAAACGGCCAAGCTGGATGGAAAGTTTGGTCGGCAAACGGAAAATGGGGTGAAGTTTTTTCAGGTGCGCCAAAAATTGGTGACCGATGGCATTGTGGGACTGTCCACCTGGGAAGCTTTGGAAAAATTCGTTTGGGATCAAGAGGCGATCGCCAAAAAATATGCTGATTTGCAACATTTTGCCAGTGGGGAATTTCAAGCCAGTGACCGCAAATATCCCATCCTTCACTTGGGCGATGGTTTAGCGACGCCTCAACTCCACGCCTCGGTGCGCTATTTACAACGCTTGCTGCAGCGGTTGCTGTCCCTGGAGCATTTCCCCATTGATGGTCACTTTGGCCCCCAAACCGAACAGGCGGTTAAACGCTTTCAGATGATTGCAGAATTAACCATTGATGGCGTCGTTGGTGCTCAAACTTGGATGACGCTTTTGAATCAATGGGTGGAAGTTTATCTGCCCCTACGCCCCCTTAAAAGCTATGGCGATCGCCTGATTGCCTCCTTAGAAAATCATCCCCATCAGGATGCCGCCCGCAAAACGATCCCGATGCTTTTAGAAACCTGCCAACGTTGCGGGATCATTGAACCGACTCAAGTGGCTTATATTCTCGCTACGGCGGGCTATGCAGGCGATTTTGGTGCCAGTCTTGTGGAGCCGACCCCAGACTCAACCCTCGAAAGTCGCCGCGATTTGGGGAATATCCAACCGGGCGATGGACTGCGCTACCAGGGCCGGGGCTTCGTAAAAATTGCGGGTCGGTTAAACTATACCCGGTGGGGCGATCGCACCGGGGTTAACCTTGTCGATCACCCAGACTTTGCTGCCGAACCTCACCTCGCGGCGATCATCCTCGTGCTGGGGCTACGCGACGGTTCGTTTACGGGCCAAAAATTAGACGATTACCTCAATGGCGATCGCCAAGATTTTTACCATGCCCGGCGCATTGTCGCAGATCTCGATCCCGCCGCCGCAATAATTGCCCAATCTGCCATTGATTTCCTCAAGGTACTCCATTGAAACAGTTACTCAACCTCCTCATTCCCGAACCCAAAAAAGCCCAAGTGGGCCTCCCCCGTCGCCGTAAAAAAAGCAAAGTCAAAATCAAAACCGCCGCTGAAATTGCGATTATGCGGCAATCGGCGCAGATTGTCGCCACCGTCCTTAAAGAAGTGAGTGAGATCATCAAGCCGGGGATGACCACCCTCGAAGTGGATACCTATGCCGAACAGCGGATCCGCGAAATGGGCGCGACACCGAGCTTTAAAGGCTACTACGGTTTTCCCGGTTCGATCTGTATCTCGATCAACGATGAAGTCGTCCATGGCATTCCCCGGGCCGATAAACGCATCCACCAAGGGGATATCGTCAAAGTCGATACAGGTGCCTTCTTCAATGGCTACCATGGCGATTCTTGTATTACCGTCGGCGTTGGCAAAAAGATTAAACCAGAGGCCAAACGGCTAATGCAGGCAGCCGAAGAAGCGCTCTACAAAGGCATTGAGCAGGTAAAAGCAGGCAATACGCTCCTGGATATTGCCGGGGCCGTGGAAGACCATGTGCACAGCTACGGTTACCAGGTGGTGGAAGATTTTACAGGCCATGGGGTCGGCCAAGCGCTCCATGAGGAGCCATCGGTGTTTAATTTTCGTACCCGTGATCTGCCCAATGTCGTCCTAGAAGCGGGCATGGTGCTGGCGATCGAACCGATTGTCAATGCTAAAACCAAGGAAACCATTACCCTCGAAGATAAATGGACGGTGATTACCCCCGATAAGTCCCTGTCAGCCCAGTTTGAGCATACGGTGCTGGTGACGGAAACAGGCTACGAAATCCTCACGGATCGCGATCTGGTGTAATTACCCAAAAAGCGAAAAAACTCAATACAATGGGCGGCAATGTGTGTGGAATGTTGGTATGTTTTTTCCCTTCTTTGTTGCCCAAGCGCCGCCCCCAGTCGAAATTGTCCGTCCCCAGGAAGTACGAGTTTTACCAGGGCAGTTAGACCAAATCCCTGTGTTTAATAGCAACAGCCCAGAAAAGGTGTTGGGGGAAGGAATTCTGCTGTCCACATTTCCCGCCACTGGCAAAACCCATCCAAATGCCCACCTAGATTTTCCTTTTTCAGGCCGCTTTGATCTGTTTGCCCACCACGTCGCCCAGGGTTCCCCGGAGGATCTACGCAGTCTGCACATTGGGGCGATCGCCTATAATCCGAGCGATCAACCCGTTACCCTTTATTTTCTCAATGGAGCCAGTTATTTAAGTCAACCGGATGCCCCTTTTATTGCCCTTGATCCCCAAGTGCCGAATCCGAGGGGGACTGTTTACGCCGGGCCGGGCAGTCGGGTAATGGATAATTTGCTGCGTCGTCGTCTCCAAGAACAGTTCCCGAAGCAGTTGACCATCGCCCCCCAGAGTTACCAGATGATTTTTGATCTACCGATTCCGGTGCGGGAATTGGAACCGCCCCTCAATGGCCGCTCGACCTACCTGGAGCTAACCAGCACTGGCCCCGTGTATGTGGCGAGTTTAGCCCTCTTTGAAAAACCCGATGGTCAAGGTGATTTCCGGCCTCCCACCCTGGCAGAATGGCAAGCGCTCTTAGAAACCGGGGAACTTTCTAGCCCCCGCGATCGCCCTCCCTCCGTTCCCGGTGCCCCAGGGGGACTAATCTATGGTCGGGTGGCTGGTGTTTCTGAAGGCAGCACTTGGAAAACCCAAATTTATGACAGTCCCACCTGGGATCTCACGATTCCTGCCCCAGGGGAAGCTTTTTCCTACGGCATTAGCAGCCTCGTCGGCGGCACCCATGGCACGGGCCAAATCCAAACGGCAGAAATGTTGCGCCGCTATCCTGATACCGCCTATGCCGCCCACGGCAACTATGGGGTGCTCTACGATTTGACCCTGCCCCTCCACAATCCCACCGAGGCAACCCAAACCGTGGCGATCGCCCTTGAAACACCCATCAAACAAGATGCCACCGACGAGGCTTTGCGATTTTTTGATCCCCTGCCGACGGCGACCTTTTTCCGGGGGCCAGTGCGGGTCAACTACAAAGATGATACGGGCCGTTTGCGTACCGATTATTTCCACCTTGTGCAAAAGCGTGGTCAAGTCGGGGAACCCCTCGTCACCTTGGAAATGCCCCCAGGCGATCGCCGTTTAGTGAATATCCAACTGCGCTATCCCCCCGATGCGACGCCGCCCCAAGTTTTAACCGTCAAAACCCGGTGAGTCGGCATTTTTTCTCAGCTCAGAGTAGAGAAACCGTAAAGTATCGATACCATTCACCATTTTCAAAGAAGTCACGAAATGGCATGAGTCCGGCCTTTTGATAGGCTTTCATCGCCCGCCCATTGGCGATCGCTCCTGCTAGTCCGACAAGGGTTACTCCCTGATTTTTTAGTTGCTCAAATAAACATCGTAAGGCTTGGGGAGCAATCCCTTTACCGAGGGCTTCGGCTTCCCCTAACATGATGTCCACATCAATGAGATCCTTCGGGAGATCAGCAAGACCCGCTGCTTGTAACTCTTCCTGTGAGGGGGTTTGCCAGCAAAGAAAACCAACTGGTTGACCCGCTGCGGTAATCATTGCCTGATGATTTGGGTCATGCTGCTGTAACTCTAAAAGAATCTCACCCGGATCGCCCCACCACCGTGCAACATGGGGGGCTTCGATCCACTTGTGAATGAGTGACCAGTGGCGATCGCCATCAAAGGGCAGCAGTTGAACATGCATCACTTTTATCGGTGAGTCCGTAAGACAATCCAGAGAAACAATTAGACCGCAGCCTCTTCTTTCACCAGTTTATCCCAGCCCAAATCCTTGAGGTTTGTATTACGGCGTAGGGGGCGCGTGACTAGTTCGAGAATATCCCGCGCATTGGTAAAGCCGTGAATCTGGGCAAAGGTAAATTCCACTGACCATTTCGTATTGATCCCCCGCGCTTCCAAGGGATTCGCATGGGCCATTCCCGTAATCACTAAATCCGGTTGCAGGGCGTTAATCCGTTGAATTTGGTTGTAATTGTCGGGTTTTTCGACAATTTTGGGGATCGGCGTTCCCATTTCTTGGCAGGTGCGGGCGAGGAAATCCAGTTCTGCTTTTTGGTAACGCTTGTCCATGTAGGGAATGCCAATTTCAGCGACGGTCATGCCACAGCGGATCAGGAATCGGGCGAGGGAAATTTCGAGTAAGTTGTCCCCCATAAAAAAGACTGATTTACCGCGAATGAGTTGTAGATAGTCTTCTAAACTCTTCCAGATTTGTGCTTCCCGTTCTGCCAAGCCCTGGGGTTCGATGTCCAGCACGGAGCAGATTTTTTCAACCCAGGCTCTGGTGCCATCGGGGCCAATGGGGAAAGGAGCACCAACGAGCTTACATTTGCGGCGACGCATCAGGGTAGTGGCAGTGCGGCTGAGAAATGGATTCACTCCCGCCACGTAATAGCCTTCTTGCACAACGGGTAATTCTGTATAGAGCTTGGTGGGGAGCCAACCAGAGACTTTAACGCCCTGTTTCTTCAGTTCGTGTTCTAGGTTTGCCGCCACGGGATCGGGTAAAGAGCCAAACAAAATTAAGGGATGATGCTCTTTTTGTTCTGTGGCCACAGGGGGCGCGTCTTCTTTTTTCTTGAGGCCCAAATTTAAAAGTTTTTGGAAGCGAGTGGCGGCAGCGGCATCTTCTTCTTTTTCTTTTGCTGGGGCCGGGGGTTCGCTGGGACAACGATTCGCCATTGCTGCGAGGACAGTATCTTCGCCTTGGGTGAAAGCATAATCTAGGCCATTGGCACGGGCGACCACGATGGGAATGCCGATTTCTTCTTCGAGGCGCGGCGAAAAGCCTTCGAGATCCATTTTGATAATCTCGGTAGTGCAGGTACCGATAAAGACAATCACGCTGGGATTGCGATCGCGCTTGATTTGTAGACAGAGCCGTTTGAGTTCGTCGTAATCGTTGAGTTGGGCAGAAATATCACCCTCTTCGAGTTCGGCCATGGCGTAGCGGGGTTCGGCGAAGATCATCACGCCCATGGCATTTTGTAAGAAATAGCCGCAGGTTTTGGTGCCGATGACTAGGAAAAAGCTATCTTCAATTTTCTGATAAAGCCAAGCGACACAACTGATCGGACAAAAGGTGTGGTAATTGCCTGTTTCGCAATCAAAGGTTAAGTTCGGGGTTTCTTGAGCAACGGTCATAAAAATTTTCCTAAATAGATTTGCAAACAGTTTTGGCAATGGTGAATTAGAAATGGGGTGACACGATTGTTGCTCAGGGGATGCCCCCCAAAGAAATGAAGGGCAAACGGTGAGAAATTATTCGGTGGGTAAAACGGTTGGGCTTGGGGGCGTAATCATTGGCTTTGCCGCCGCTCCTTTTTCCTCTAGGTTTCGGAGTTCCAAGAGTGGGTCAAAGTTTAGCCCTAAAACATCAACAATCGTGTCAAAATTCGCTTCAACTAAAGAAAATAGATAAAGACTTTCGGCGAGGCGGGGTTCCTTGGCGCTGATGGCACCGAGAATCACGGAACCTTGGGGGCGGCGGCCACCGTCGGGGGTCGCCACAGATTCGCCGCGATCCATCAGGATATTTAGCCAGTCTTGGTTATTTTCAAAGTAATCTAGCCATTTGGTTTTGATGCTGGGTTTAATTTGCTCGAAAAAGCTCACAATATTTACTCTCCTCGTAAATCCACTGCAAGGGTTGTTTGACATTGGCGATCGCCTTTTTTGATCATTAGTGCCGTTTAGGGCGATCGCCTCTATTTTGAAGCAAAATTTAACCCATGAGGACGATCAAAGTGAGCGATTGTCGGATCAGCGATTTCGAGACCAAGCCCAGCATCCTCTGGCCTAGACCATCATCAGATCCAGCTCATCCTCCTGGGTCTTTTCGACGGGCGGATTGAGATAATAATCCGAAAGCAAACTAAACAATTCCCGATCCGAAGCTTCGCTGGGCACAACCCCCTCTGGAGCCGCTAAGACTTGATCCGCAATATTGAGATAAAAATCACAGACATAATCCAACATCGAGTCCCCTTCTGCCATCTCAAAGAGGGTCTTTCCCTTCACCCGCGACACCCGGATATCTTCGATCAGGGGCAATACTTCCAGCACGGGCATCGGCACATGGCTTACATATTTTTCGATCAAATCCCGCTTCGAGGTGCGGTTCCCAATCAAGCCAGCCAGCCGGAGGGGGTGCGTCCGCGCTTTTTCTCGCACAGAAGCCGCAATGCGATTCGCCGCAAACAATGCATCAAAGCCATTGTCCGTCACGATCAAACAGTAGTCTGCATAATTGAGTGGTGCCGCAAAGCCCCCACAGACCACGTCTCCCAACACATCGAACAAAATTACATCGTATTCATCGAAGGCATTGAGTTCTTTGAGGAGTTTGACCGTTTCCCCGACCACGTAACCACCGCAGCCTGCCCCAGCCGGCGGCCCGCCTGCTTCCACGCAATCGACGCCGCCATAGCCTTTGTAAATTACATCCTCTGGCCAAATGTCCTCGTAGTGAAAATCCTTTTCCTGGAGAGTGTCGATGATCGTCGGGATCAAAAAGCCTGTCAAGGTAAAGGTGCTGTCATGCTTGGGGTCACAGCCAATTTGGAGAACCTTTTTACCGCGTTTGGCGAGGGCGACGGAAATATTACAACTGGTGGTAGATTTGCCGATGCCACCTTTGCCGTAAACCGCGAGGGTCATTGTCATGGGATTGCGTGCTCCTAAAAAATTCCGTTAGCTGCATTATTGGCAATCCTTGGGTGAATGGAAAGGTGCGACTGTTTGGGATTTGGCGTTTAAACAGATCCAAAGAGACTTAGGATTTTTATAAAACCTTTAAAAGCTTAAAAATCACTCAAAACTGCAATAAAAACTTTTTAGATACTATTTATGTCTTTGATTTATATAAATAAAGACAATAAACAAAAAATGGATTTACAAATAAATCTGAGTATAAATGCGGGTTCTGTCCAAAAAGGCGATCGCCAAATTTGATGCCCCTACACAATCCCCGCAGTAGGTGAATCGCCTTCCATGGAGGAAAACCAGCTTCTGTCTTTTGTAAAATCTGAGATTCAAAACAATGTTTGTGGCAACGATCCTTCTGGACTACCCCAGGCATTTGCTAACGAAACGTAAATTTTTCGCTGTTTGATACAAAACGCAACCTTGCTGAAGATTAGGCAATAAAAAAGACGACCACCTCACAGGGCAGAACGTCTATCTCACTGGACGGCGATCGCCTCACACAAACGTCGTAGAGTACTAAGTTGCCGTCATGTTGAAACGTGGAAAAGGCCAAAAAAAATTTAGGCGATGCGCTGTACTGATTTCAGGGCAAATCCCCGTTGTTTTAATTGGCTACTGAGGGCAATTTCATTTTCGACGCGATCGACGAACATCACCCCATCAAGATGGTCAATTTCATGCTGAATCACCCGGGACAACAGCCCAGAAGCTTTAATTCTTTTGGGTTTACCCTGCTCATCCCGATAGCTCACTTCAATTTCATCCGGGCGGATCACCCCAAGGTAAACCCCTGGAATGCTCAGGCAACCCTCTTCCATAGAACAAAGCTGTTTACCTGTTTTTTTAATTTCGGGGTTGATTAAAACCAGTGGTGCATTGGCAGGATTTTCTGGATCGGTATCAATGACGATTAAACGCTTATTAACACCAACTTGGGGCGCAGCCAGACCGATTCCCTGGGAAGAATACATGGTTTGCAGCATTTCCTTCGCCAGGGTGCGGATTTCGTCATCCACTTTGGCGATGCGTTTTGCTTTTTGGCGTAGCACTTTGTCGCCGAGGTAATGGAGTTCTAAGGGAGGAGTATCTTGCTTTCCTTTTTCGACAGATATACCAACAGTCATAAATTTTCTAAAGTTTTAGGGTAACGACAATTTTTCTTGATATCATGTGCTTCCATTTTAACAAGGATTCCTATGGCTTCCTGTAATTGGCGGATTGCGGAGTTACCCGGTCTGAGCAAAGAACAACAGACCCAACTCGCCGCCCAAGGGATTCGCACCACCCATCAGCTTTTGTTAGCTACTCGCACACCCCAGGCAAAACAACAGTTAGCCCGTCGCCTCAAAATTCATCCCAATTACGTTTTGAAATGGGTGGCCCTGGCGGATCTGGCGAGAGTACCGAGTATTGGCACACAATATTGCGGCCTAGTATTGCACAGTGGCGTGGCATCGGTAAATCAGCTTGCCCAAACATCCTTTTCGCGACTCCACCAAAATATTATGAAGTTACAGGTGGCAAATCTCCAGCGCAAGGATTTGGCGCCGCCCCTGGGGTTGGTCAAGCAATGGGTGACAGAAGCACGACAGTTCCTTTAGACATTGGACTAGGGCTTTGCTTTGGGAGGAAAAACACTGCAACCCAGAATCATTAAGCCTTGTGTGTTCTTAATCGGGTTTTAAAATTGCACCTCTTAAGATCGAAGTGGTGAGATTGATTTGGGCATAAATGATGCAGCCACCCCAAACACAAAGTTTTGGCGATTGGGCACATAAGGCGATCGCCAAGCATTACAAAAAAATCCTCAGCCACGAAGCGGGGGTTTTAGCCGACCATGATCCGGAAGAATTGCACCAAATGCGGGTGGGGATGCGGCGGTTGCGGAGTGTGTTGTTGGGGTTTGCCCCTGCCCTGGTTTTACCAGAAGCTCTGACCCCGAAACAGGTGGGCCGTTATGGTCGGGTTCTGGGGAAGTTGCGGGATGTGGATGTGATGACCCTGACTTTTCGGGAGCGATATCTGCCCCAACTGCCGACCGTTGAAGTCACAATTCTCGAAATTGCCCTCAAAAAATTAGCCAAACGTCGTCAAAAACAACTGACTAAGGTGCGGAAATTTCTCAACTCAGCCCGTTATGGGGAATTCAAGGGGGCGACCCAGGCTTGGTTAGATCAACCCCAATATCAGGCGATCGCCTCGGTGGATATTCAACTGATCTTGCCGGATTTACTCTTGCCCCAACTCAGCGAACTGTTGCTCCATCCCGGTTGGTGGGTCGGTTACAGTCCGAAGAAGCTTTCCAAAAAACAATTAGAAACGCTTTTTGCAACCGACAGCCCAATTCTCCATGACCTCCGCAAGGCCGCCAAGCGATCGCGTTATACCATGGAAATTTTTGCGCCTTTTTATGGCGAAGATTATGCCGATCAGCTCCAGGCGATTAAGAAAGTCCAAACCCTCATCGGTTTGCTCCAGGATGATGCAGTGCTGCAAGCATTTCTAGAAAAAGCCCTCGGTAAAACGTTCGATCAGGAGTTACCTACCCTCTGTGAGATTTTCCACGATAATCGCCACCAGACTTGGCACCAGTGGACGAAACTCCAGCACCAATTTCTCGATGCCGAATACCGCTATCAACTACACCAAACCCTCTGCCAACCGCAGCCTAGGCCACCCGTCGCTCAAAAATCAACGTCGAACTAACCCATTCGCCCCGGTCATTGTAATTGCGCATGATCCGTTGTCGTTCGTTGTCGCTGACGAGCCAACCTGCTTCGACGAAAAAAGCTTGCCGCTGGGCCAATTGGGGCGGCACATTCATCGAAGCCCCATCGGGTAATAGCACCAAATTGCGGGGCGTACTGCCTTCCGTGAAGCGGATTGTGTTGCCTTGGATCTGTCCTTTAGAGGCGATGGTTTGGTGTTCTAATTCGAGGGTCTGGTGGAGATAATCGCCTTCTTTGCTGAGGGTTAAGCGGCTCTGGTGCACCTTGGGGGGATCAAGGTCGGGGGTGTAAACGTGGTATTCCGCTTCCCAGGTACCCAAAAGTTGTTCCACAGTCAGTGGTGGTCGTTCCTGGGCATTGCTTCCTTCGCGAAATTCTCGGATAAAGACCAATTTATTGAAGGTAAAGGCATCGCCATACATTTGCACCATCCGCATCCGGCGATCGCCTTTGATAAATCCATATTCGGCGATAAACGATGAGATGGACGAGAGACACATGGAACCTTTCGAGAAAGAGCCCGTATCGAAAAACATCGTGTGCCGCCCCAATCCGGTAAACTCCTGGGACATATTGCTGGTGGGTTCGCTGTCATAGCCGCCATTTTCAAAGCGCCGCAGGGTAAACAGCACCTTATCCCGGTTCCCGTCGATGAGTGATAGGGTCAAAATAGAGGGGACTTCCGTGGTGATCTCGCCATCTAGATTGACCCCCGCAAAGGAACCGCGCCAGTTCCCCAGATTTTTTAGAAAATTTTCCCACTGACTGGCCATCGTTATGTTTCCCTGACTAAACTGCACGGTCTTCTATTGTGCCGGAGAAAGAAAAGGGAAAGCAACTCCATCATGGATCCATGCGGGAAGGTCAAGGTTAACAATGCTTCAGCATGGCTCTAATTCCTTCACCTAATGTAAGACATTATCCCCTTGATTTAATTACTTTTAGTTGCACCTTAGCTAAAAAATATTTGACTAAAAAACAATAATAAAATCACAAAAAATAGTCTTTACAAAATCTAAAATTAAACTTTGCTTAGTTTTTTTTTAACTCAATCAATTCTCTTTCCATTGTATCGTTGGGGTCGTGGTATTAATCAGATAAATATTAGGTAATGAACTTAAATAGTGGTGTGAAAAGCTTAGTGGCATCAATGGTGAAGCCCAAGCTACAAACTGGTTTCAAGTTAGCTCTCTTATCAACTCTTGCCGGCCTTCCATTGGGCACGCTAATCTTTCCGCCCCAAGCGATCGCCCAAAACGCAACTATTCGAGGTGAAGTTGTTTTCACATTAACGGATCTCGCCGGCGCAGAAATGCTCGCTGTCACAAAAGATGGTCGCCACGCCCTTGTGGTCGGCGCAAAAACAGCGACCTTAGTGGCGATCGAAGATAATGCCTTAACCGTCGAAGGGACTTGGACCCTAACGGATGAATTTTTGCCCGCAGGTTCTGCGGACGCCGAACTCACTGGAGTTTCCATTAGCCCAGACGGGGCCTTCGCACTCATCGGGGTCAAAGACGCAGATGACGCAAATCTGGATACCTTTGACGAAATGCCAGGCAAGGTCGTGGCCCTCTCTCTCCCCGATCTAGAACCCCTTGGGCACGTAACTGTAGGTCGCGGCCCAGACTCCGTGGCGATCGCCCCGAACGGTCAGTTTGCTGCCGTCGCCAATGAAGATGAAGAAAACGAAGAAGATCTGACGAACCTAGAAAATGGTGCTGGAACCGTTTCGATCATTGATCTCCGACGTGGCCCCAATCGCATGACCCAGGTCGAGGTGCCCATTCCCCCCGACAATATTCCCTTTTTCCCCCACGACCCACAGCCTGAGACAGTTCGCATCGCGGCTGATAGCTCTTTTATTGTCGCCACACTGCAAGAAAATAATGCTGTCGCTCGCATTGAAATTCCCTCTCCTTTGCCCAGACGTCTAACCCCTGATATCTTTTCGGTGCAAAACTTTGATGTCGGCATTCGTACGGGTTTCGGTTTAGTTCAAGATAAAGTTGGAGAAGGAAGCTGTCGTTCTGGCAGCTATGACCTATCCCTCAGACAAGAATTCACCTCTGCCCGTGAACCCGATGGCATTGCCATTACCCCAGATGGTCGCTACTTTGTCACCGCCGATGAAGATAATTTGACCAATGTCAATAACCAGTCCTACGAAGGAATTCTCTTAAGTCCCCATGGTACCCGCAGTATTAGTGTCTTTGACGCAACCACGGGTGAACTTTTGGGAGATAGCGGCAATTCCATCGAAGAAAGCATCATTGCCCTCGGCTTGCCCCAGCGCTGTAACAGCAAAGGCCCGGAACCTGAGGTTGTTTCTGTTGGTGTTGTAAATGGCCGTACCCTGGCATTCGTAGCGATCGAGCGTTCAGATGCGATCACAATCCATGACATTTCCAACCCTAGAAATGTTCAGCTACTCGATACTGTCGTTCTCAACCCTGATGTTGTTCGGGCCGATCAAGAGGCTGGGTTTGAGCCAGAAGGGATTGAATTTATTCCTGCAACGAATCAAGTGATTGTCTCCAACCCAGAAGGCAACGCCATGAGCTTGGTAAACATCAATGTGATGCCACGCTAGGCTTTTTCTTGCGTTGAGTTTAAACAAATAAATAGTTAGAAACTCAAAACCCTGTGTTAGAGGCTTAGAAGCTAACACAGGGTTTGTTGATGAAGATGAATTTCAAAGGCGTTTAAATAAAAGTCAAACGTTCATCTTTCACATCGACTGTAATGGCACTGCCTGCTTTAAATTCACCCTTGAGAATCCCTTTGGCGATCGCCGTTTCGACATATTTCTGGACGGCCCGCTTGAGGGGTCTCGCACCATAGACCGGGTTATAGCCCACCTCGGCAATGAAATCATAGGCTTCTGGGGTGAGTTGAATGCTGATCTTTTGTTCGGCGAGGCGTTCAGCGAGGCGATTCACCTGAAGTTGAACAATGGAGCGCAGTTGATCCTTTTGTAGACCATGGAAAATAATCAGTTCATCGATGCGGTTGAGAAATTCCGGCCGGAAGTTCGCATTCATCGCCTCCATTACCCGATTGCGCATTTCCTCATAACGGGCATCATCGCCGGCAATATCGAGGATAAATTGGGAACCGATATTACTGGTCATGATGATCACCGTGTTTTTAAAGTCCACTGTCCGCCCCTGGGAATCCGTCAAACGGCCATCATCCAGGATTTGCAGCATCACATTAAACACATCGGCATGGGCCTTTTCAATTTCATCAAAGAGAATCACCGAGTAGGGACGGCGGCGAATTGCTTCCGTTAACTGGCCCCCTTCTTCATAGCCCACATACCCTGGAGGCGCTCCCATTAAACGGGAAACGGCGTGTTTCTCCATGTATTCGGACATATCGATCCGCACCAGGGCTTCTTCGGTATCAAAGAGAAATTGGGCGAGGGCTTTGGCAAGTTCTGTTTTCCCGACCCCCGTCGGCCCCAGGAAAATAAAGCTAGCCGTGGGACGGTTGGGATCGGCAAGTCCGGCACGCGATCGCTGGATCGCTTCGGCAACGGCGGTAACGGCTTCTTCTTGGCCGACAACCCGACGGTGGAGTTCTGCTTCGAGGTGGAGCAGCTTTTCTTTTTCCGATTCGATTAATTTACTAATCGGGATACCTGTCCATTTCGAGATAATTTCGGCGATATCCGACTCGATTACTTCTTCGCGCAACAGAGATTCTCCGGTCACCTGTTGGGCCGCAAGATTGCTCTCGATATCTTTGATTTTCTGTTGCAGTTCCGTCAACTTCCCGTAGCGCAACTCCGCCGCCTTATTGAGGTCATAATTGCGTTCGGCCTGTTGAATTTCTAAGTTAGTTTTATCGATTTCCTCCTTGAGAAAGCGAATTTTGTCGATAAATTCTTTTTCCGATTGCCACTGGGCGTTGAGTTGGGACTGCTCTTCCTTGAAATTAGCCAGTTCTTTTTCCAGCTTGGCGAGCCGCTCAAGGGAAACTTCATCTTTTTCCTTTTGGATGGAGAGTTTTTCCATTTCCAACTGGAGAATTTTCCGGTCAATTTCATCCAGTTCTTCTGGCTTGGAGGTGATCTCCATCTTTAACTTAGCGGCGGCTTCGTCCACCAGATCAATCGCCTTATCCGGTAAAAAGCGATCGCTAATGTAACGGTTGGAGAGCATCGCGGCAGCAACGAGGGCTGTATCAGCAATTTTGACCCCGTGGTGCACTTCGTAGCGTTCCTTCAGACCCCGCAGAATCGAGATGGTATCCACCACATTGGGTTCGTTGACCATCACCGACTGGAAGCGCCGTTCCAAGGCCGCATCTTTTTCGATGTATTTACGGTATTCATCGAGGGTCGTCGCGCCAATACAGCGCAGTTCACCCCGGGCGAGCATGGGTTTAAGCAGGTTCCCGGCATCCATTGCCCCCTGGGTCGCCCCAGCACCGACAACGGTGTGGATTTCGTCGATAAAGAGAATAATTTGCCCTTCGGAGTCGGTGACTTCCTTTAAGACTGCTTTGAGGCGTTCTTCAAATTCGCCGCGATATTTTGCCCCAGCAATGAGTGACCCCATATCCAAGGCGATCAGGGTGCGATCCTTTAGGGATTCGGGGACATCGCGGTTAACGATCCGCTGGGCTAATCCTTCGGCGATCGCCGTTTTCCCCACCCCCGGTTCCCCGATTAAAACCGGATTATTTTTCGTGCGGCGGGAGAGAATTTGAATCGTGCGGCGAATTTCATCATCGCGACCAATGACCGGGTCTAGTTTGCCGTTGCGGGCGAGACTCGTTAAATCACGGCCATATTTTTCTAAGGATTCGTATTTCCCTTCCGGGTTTTGGTCGGTCACCTTTTGATTACCTCGAATTTGCGTAATGATCGTCTTTAATTTATTTTCTGTGAGGTCAAATTCTTTGTAGAGATTTTTGCCAAAACGGTCATCTTTGGCATAGCTCAAGATTAAATGTTCAACGGAAATAAAGTCATCCCCAAAGGATTTTCGGTGTTGATCGGCGCGGTCTAAAAGGAGGTCTAAACTCCGCCCTAAATAAACCGATTCGCTCGGTTGGGATATTTTCGGTTGCTGAGCAATAAAGGTTGCGGTGCGGTCTCGCAATTTGGCGAGGGGAATCTCCGCTTTGGTAAAAATACTTTTCGCGAGGCCGTCTTGCTCTAGCAGTGCCTGTAGCAGATGTTCAGATTCGATCTGCTGCTGCTGATTTTGTTTGGCAAGATCCGGCGTTTGGGCGATCGCCTGCCAGGCTTTTTCGGTAAATTGATTTGGGTTAGTGGGTTGCATAGGACAGAACAATAAATATTAAGATAAAGTCCCATCGCTTCTCCGAAAAGAAACCCTAGAACTTACCCATTTATTGTATTTTTGTCTGGAGAATTTGACAGTAGGGGAATCCGTCTCGAAAAGTTCAGGTTCCCCATGGCCAAAAAGTGTTTTTAAAAAAATAGCCCGCCGAATTTTTTTCAGCATCAACGCCCAGGATAAAATCTAAGCATTGAGGGCCGCCAAGAGTTTTTCGCCCATGCTTTTGCAACCCAGGAGAGTCATGCCCTCGGACATAATATCGCCGGTGCGGAAGCCTTGATCGAGTACCGTTTGTACCGCTTGTTCGATTTTGGCTGCTGCTTCTGGTTGGTCAAAAGAATAGCGCAACATCATCGCCGCACTGAGCACCATCGCCAAGGGATTCGCCTTATCCTGGCCAGCAATATCTGGCGCAGACCCATGGACTGGCTCGTAAACCCCAGGGCCATCCGCCCCCAAACTAGCCGAGGGCAACATCCCGATACTCCCCGTAAGCATGGCGGCCGCATCAGAAAGAATGTCCCCAAATAAATTCCCCGTGACGATGGTGTCAAACTGCTTGGGGGCGCGGATGAGCTGCATGGCGGCATTATCTACATAGAGATGGGACAGTTCCACATCGGGATAATTTTCGGCCATTAGATTCAGGCGATCGCGCCATAGTTGCGACACATCCAGAACATTCGCCTTATCCACAGAACAGAGACGTTTACCCCGTTTTTGGGCAATTTCAAAGGCGACTTTCGCAATGCGATCCACTTCCGATTCGTCATAGACCATGGTATTGAAGCCCCGTTTCTCGCCCGTTTCTAAAGTGACACTGCCTTTAGGCTTCCCGAAATAAATACCGCCGGTGAGTTCCCGCACCACCATGATATCGACCCCTTCAACCACGTCCCGCTTCAGGGTAGAGGCATCAATGAGCTGGGGCAAAATCGTGGCCGGACGCAAATTTGCAAACAGACCGAGGCCCGCCCGCAAACCCAATAGACCCGTTTCTGGCCGTTGCGCCCGGGGCAGGTTATCCCACTTGTAGCCACCAATAGCCGCAAACAATACCGCATCGCTGGCTTTACAAGCATCTAGGGTCGCTTGGGGGAGGGGTTCCCCGGTGGCATCAATGGCCGCGCCCCCCATCAAAGCTTCGGTAAAAACAAACTCTAGATCAAATTGTTGGCCAA
This sequence comes from Synechococcus sp. BDU 130192, assembly GCF_963876085.1. Taxonomy (NCBI): domain Bacteria; kingdom Bacillati; phylum Cyanobacteriota; class Cyanophyceae; order Synechococcales; family Synechococcaceae; genus Synechococcus; species Synechococcus sp. BDU 130192. The sequence goes on from NZ_CAWNNO010000008.1 coordinate 35,469, forward strand.
TGGTTTTTAAAACGTCCACTGCCACGGCCAAAATCTCGGGGCCAATGCCATCGCCAGGGAGGAGGGTGATCCGGTATTGCTGGGTCATAGGAGGGTGTTGATCTAGATATTTTTGCAACTGTTTATGATAGCGGGTTTTGGGCGGCCCCAAGGGGCAAATGTTAAACTAGAGACGTTATTTGACCCGGTGTGTCGCCCTGTGAATCGCTCCAATTCTTCCGGTGTTCTCTACCTCTTTATTACTTGCCTCGTCTGCTTTTTGTTGCTCTGGATTTTGCGGGGGTTTGGGGTGCCGCCCTTTACGCTACTGCCGGGGGGCATTATCAATATCATGTTGCTCCTGACGCTCCTTTCTGGGATCCTCTATGGGCTGGAGTGGACAAAGAATTACTAACAAACCATGGCAAGATTAATCGTCGTTGGGGGTGGTGCGGCGGGTTTTTTTGGGGCGATCGCCGCTGCCCGGACGAACCCAAAGTTAGAGGTGATTATCCTCGAAGCGGGTAAAACATTTTTGAGCAAAGTAAAAATCTCTGGGGGCGGCCGCTGTAATGTCACCCACCACTGCTTTGATCCCGTGGAATTAGTCAAGGCCTATCCGAGGGGCCAGCGGGAATTACGGGGTGCCTTCAGTCAGTTTCAACCCCAGGACATGATTGCTTGGCTCAAGGCCGAAGGGGTCAAGCTCAAAACCGAAGTCGACGGACGAATGTTCCCGGTGACAGACGATTCCGAAACGATTATTCGCGCCTTTCTCGCAGCGGCAACTAAGGCAAAGATTCAATGTCGCACCGGGGCTGTTGTACAGAGTATTGTTAAAGAGGAAACCGCACCATTTCAGGTGAATCTCAAGGGAGGCGATCGCCTTTTTGCCGACTACATCTTGTTAGCGACGGGGAGTCATCCTTCCGGGCATCGATTGGCCGCCACCTTGGGTCATAAGATTATTCCGCCGCAACCATCGTTATTTACGTTTCAGATTAATGATCCCCGACTTCAGGGGCTAGCTGGAGTGAGTGTGCCCAAGGCCATTGTGAGTATTAAGCTAGATCCTAAGAAAAAACTCGTGCAAACGGGGCCACTCCTGATCACCCATTGGGGCCTCAGTGGGCCAGCGGTTTTAAAACTCTCGGCTTGGGGGGCGCGCACGTTAGCCGAACACCGCTACACAATGCCCCTCACGGTGAATTGGCTCCCCGACATTAATTCGGAAACCCTCCGTCAAGACATCCAAACTTTTAAGACCCAACATCCCAAAAAGAAAATTACGACCCTCGCCCCAGTGGATATTCCCAAGCGTCTATGGCAAAGTTTGACCCAAGCTGCGGGGATCAGTCCTGATCAAAATTGGGCGGATCTGGCGAAAAAACAACTGAATATCCTCTGCCAAGAATTAACCCAGGGCCAATACAACATCCAAGGGAAAGGCGTTTTCAAAGAAGAATTTGTCACCTGTGGCGGCGTTTCCCTCAAGGAAGTGAACTTCAAAACCCTCGAAAGTCGCCGTTGTCCTGGCCTCTTTTTCGCCGGGGAAGTGCTCGACATCGATGGGATTACGGGGGGCTTCAATTTCCAGAGTGCTTGGACGACCAGTTGGCTCGCGGGTCAGGCGATCGCCCAAAATATTCATTAAGATCGCAACAACCTCATTCCTTTTTAAACCATGGTTCAAGCCGCGCCTCACCCCCAGCACATGACCTTTACCGACCTCGCCCAGGCTGCCATTCAGCTAATCCGAAACCAGGGTTGTGAGTACGGCGAAATTCGTCTTTGTACCTATCGCAAGCAGCGACTCTGGGCCCAGGATCGTTCCCTCAAACGCCTCAGTGATAATGTGAGCGCTGGTTTTGGGGTGCGGGTCCTGTGGCGGGGGGCCTGGGGATTTGCCGCGAGTCACCGGCGGACAACCGCAGAAATTGTGCGCGTTGTGCAATTAGCCATTGATATTGCTAAAGGCAGTCGCCTCAGCCAACGGGAACCAATTCGCTTGGTGCCAGTGCCAGCCTACCGCGATCGCTACGAAACGCCGATTCAAATTGATCCCTTTGCGGTATCCCTCACGGAAAAGACAGACCTCCTCCTCGATTTAACGGATCGGTTCTTAGGCCATGATCCCCAGATTAAAAAAGCCTATGCCTATTTGAGCTTTACCCAAGAAAATAAAATTTTTGCGTCGACGGAAGGGTCGTTAATTGAACAACGGCTCTATCGCAGTGGCGCCGGGATGGGTTGTACGGCGGTGGCCAATGGAGACGCCCAGGGTCGCAAATACGAGCGATCGCCTTTGAACCTCGGCTACGAACACATCGAACCGGAAACCCTCCGGAACAATGTCGCGCGCGTCGCCCAGGAAGCTATTGAGAAAGTCCACGCCCCCGAAGCCCCCAGCGGTGAAACCACCTTGATCCTCAAGCCGAGTCATCTCTGGTTGCCGATCCATGAATCTGTCGGTCATCCCACGGAGTTAGACCGGGTCTATGGCTATGAGGCAAATTTTGCCGGGACGAGCTTCGCCACAACAAATCATCTCAATCAACTGCAATACGCAGCCCCCTGGGTGAATTTCAAGGCCGACCGCACCCAACCCGGTGGCCGCAGCACCGCTGGCTATGATGACGAAGGGGTCAAGGCCCAGGAATGGTACGTAGTTAAAGATGGCATTTTGACGGATTATCTCACTGACCGAGAAACCGCCCACCGCCTCGGCCGCCCGGAGAGTAATGGCTGTGCCTTCGCTGATAGTTGGGCCAGTGTCCCCATGGTGCGGATTCCGAATTTGGGCCTCGAACCAGGGGAACCAGGGGGCGATCGCACGGCAACCCTCGCGGCAATGATCGCCGATACCAAAGATGGTTATCTCATCGACGGGGATGATACTTTTTCCATTGACCAACAACGGCGGAATTTCCAGTTTGGCGGCAATGGCGTCTGGCGGATTAAAAATGGCCAGCTTCAAGGCATGGTCAAAAATCTTACCTACCAGAGCATGACCACAGAATTTTGGAATAAAGTCGAGGCGATCGCCCCGGCCTCAGAATTAGAACAGCGCGGCACCGATATGTGCGGCAAAGGCGAACCGATGCAGATTGCCCAAATGACCCACGCCTGCGTCCCCATCCGGGTGGGGAACATCACCATTGGTCGTTAAGCCGACGAAATTACACCAGATGTCGTGGGTAAACGATCAAGGTCAGCCCACGCTTTGGCTTACTTTTGTCAAGGAATTTCGACATCCGCCTTTGATTTTAAGTATTTATGCGGGGAAACAACACCTGCTAAGATTTGTAAAATATGACTTGCAATTTTCCTGGCTTTTTAAAAACCAGCACTCCATAATCTATGGCTGAAAGGGTGCAAAAAATTCTCGCCCGTTGGGGCATTGCGTCACGGCGGGGCGCAGAAAAACTCATTCTCGCTGGACGGGTGACCCTCAATGGCAAACCCGTTCAATTGGGTGATCAAGCCGATCCAGAAGGCGATCGCCTCTGTGTTGACGGTAAACCCCTCAAGGCGACCGAACGCCCGCGACATTACTATTACCTGATCCACAAACCCAAGGGAGTCGTTTCCACCTGCGCTGATCCCAAGGGACGATCGACGGTTTTAGATTTGCTGCCCCCACCGCTCCGACAGGGAAAGGGGATCCATCCCATCGGCCGCCTCGATGCCCAATCCACAGGGGCGTTGCTGCTGACCAATGACGGTAATTTTACCCTGGCCTTGACCCACCCCCGCTACCACATTCCCAAAACCTATCGCGTTTGGCTCAAGGGAAAAGTACCAGAGCATGTCCTCGACCAGTGGCGTCAGGGGGTAATGTTGGGCGATCGCCGTACCTTGCCCACCCAAATTCACCTCAAAACCATTACCCAAGATAAAACCTGTATTGATATCATGCTTACCGAAGGGCGCAACCGCCAGATCCGTCGGGTCGCTGAACAGCTCGGTTTTCCTGTGGTAAAACTCCATCGTCTCGCCATTGGTAACCTACACCTGGGCGATCTGCAACGGGGTCAAGCCCGTCCCCTAACGAAAGCGGAGATCAAACAGCTCCGATCCCAATATAATTCTAATTTCCCATTCCATTCATCCGCCCCAGTCCGGGAGTACCAAGCATGAAGGAGACAGCGATCCATTCCCCCATCCCCCAGCAAGAATACCTCGCCCAAATTGGTGTCCAGTTGCAGCAACAACGCCTCGCCAAAGACTGGTCCCTCGCCTTTGTGTCCCGTAAAACGAACATTCGTCGGGCACTCCTTGAAAATATTGAAGCGGGTCGCCTAGAGCAACTCCCAGAACCAGTTTATCTCCAAGGTCTCCTGCGCTGCTATGCGGAATGTCTTGGCCTCGATGGCACGGCGATCGCCCAGGAATTTCCCCAAGCCGAAACCCAGAACCGTTGGCATATTCCCCGCTGGAGCCAATTTATTTACCATTTCCAGTTGCGGCCGAGTCATCTGTACCTTGCCTATTTGTTGATCATTGTTGCCACGGTGCAATCCCTGGGCAACATCGTCCGTAACCAAAACCCCAGTCTGACGCCCCAACTTGATCCAGCCCTCCTGGAGAGCACAACCCCAGCCCGCCAGGAACGTAACACAGCCCAGACCACAGCACTATCCCCGTCAGTCACCGCCCCGATCGACTCCAACAACAATGGGGCAGATGTACCAGAGTCCGTGGTGGTGGATATTCGCGCCCAGGAAATGGCCTGGATGCGCGTCGAAATCGATGGTCAAACGGCCTTTGAAGGCACCCTCGCCAAGGGCACCCAGAAACAATGGATCGCCGATGAAAGTGTGCGCGTCCGTTCCGGCAATGCGGGGGCCGTTTACATCACCATCAACAACCAGCAGCCCCACCGTCTAGGGGAACCCGGTGCCGTCGAAGAATTTACTTACCAGGCTAAAGCAGACAACAACAAACCCAAAACCCAAGCGTCTTCCTAGAATTAACCCTCTAGCTCTGTGCTGAGTTGGTAAATGTGGCGGCGGGATAAATTCAGCTGTTGGGCGAGGGTGCGACTAGCCCCAGAGCGACTCATGCCCTGTTGCATTAACGCCTGAAGTTGGGCCAAAATTTCAGCATCGGTCAGTGCTTCGTGGTCAGTTTGTGGGCTTGCTCCGGCCAAGATCAGGGTAAATTCTCCCTTGGGGTTGTGCTGCTGGTAATGGGTGAGGGCGGTTTCGAGGGGGCCGCGCCAAAATTCTTCGTGGAGTTTTGTCAGTTCCCTGGCGCACACAAGGGGGCGATCGCCTTCAAAATGTTCCAGCAAATCTGTTAAGGTTTTCACCAATCGGTGGGGCGCTTCGTAGAAAATCAGGGTGCGGGGTTCTTGGGATAGCTGTGTTAGTAACTGGTGGCGATCCTTCTTTTTGGGAGGTAAAAAACCTTCAAAGACAAATTTTTCCGGCGATAATCCAGAGGCAATTAAGCCCGTGAGTCCGGCACTAACCCCAGGAATGGGCACCACCGTAATTTCTGTATCGATCGCACTGGCGACCAATTCAAAACCCGGATCGCTGATCCCCGGTAATCCGGCATCACTCACGAGGGCAATATTTAGCCCACTGCGTAATTTTTCGAGGAGTTGCGCCTGCCGTTGGTGACGGTTGTGGTCATGGTAGCTAATTTGGGGGGTGGCAATTTGAAAATGCTTGAGGAGTTTGCCGGTGTGTCGAGTGTCTTCGGCGGCGATTAGATCGACGCTTTTGAGGGTGGCGATCGCCCGGAAAGTCATGTCATCAAGATTGCCGATGGGGGTGCCCACCAAATAAAGGGTGCCGGAGGTCGTCATGATTTACGTGAGAAAAATTAGGGACTGGGACAAACTAAAAAGGAATGGTTTCTGGGGCCAGGAGCCAATCGCGGATCGTTAGGGCCGTCGCTGGGGCCAGGAGGACACCATTGCGGTAGTGACCCGTGGCCAGGAGGATATTGTCGTAACCCGCTAACCCTTTGAGAACGGGAGCGCCTTGACCGTTGGGCCGGGGCCGTTTCCCTGACCAATGCCGGAGAATTTCTGCATTTTTTAAAAGCGGATAGAAGGCGATCGCCTTTTGGAGCACTTGATCAGCGAGGGTGATGTCTGGAGTGATTCCACCTGTTTCCGCAGGAAATTCCACCGTCGCCCCCACCCAATATTCCCCTTGGCCCAGGGGTACCACATGGATATCTTCAAAGCTAACCACGGGTTGAAAAAGAGTTTGCGGTTCAAGATTTTTTGGCACGCGCAGGTGAAAAGCTTGCCCCAACACTGGCCCCAGGGACAGGCTTTCGCTTAGATGTTTCGTAATTTCCAGGGAACCCAGACCCGCTGAGACAATGAGCCAATCGCAAGGATAGCTGTTTTGATCCGTGTTAATTTTTTGACAATGTTGATCCGTTATCTCCAACTTGGGTTGGGAAATGCCAAAGTGGCAGTGCGCACCATTCTGTTGGGCGACGGCTAGTAGGGCTTTGGTGAAGGGGACGGGCTGCACCTGGAAATCCTGGGGCGAAAAAATACCGCCAGCCGCTTCCTTGGCTTGGAGGTGGGGACAATGTTGTTGAATGATTTCTTGATCCCAGATTGCTAACTGCCAGCCCGATGCTTGGCGCAATTCCCGGAGGCGATCGCCTTTTTCTAGTTCCTCTGGTTCCCGCAATAATTTCAAAATGCCGTGGGGATTGTGGGGTACTGGCTGACCTGCGGCGGCAAGTTCCTCTAAAAGTCTCGGAAAGCGTTCCATACTGCGGCGACGTAAAGTCCAAGCGCGACCCTTCGTTTTGCGGCTGATAATTCCCATCAGTACCCCCAGGGCTGCCCCTGTTGACCCACTGGCCGGTTGGCTTGTATCCAAAACCGTAATCTCGAACTGATCTAATCGGCTCAACTCATAGGCGATCGCCGCCCCAACGACCCCTGCACCCAAAATCACAACCCGTTTCACCATCGCTTAATCCCTGACCTTGGCAATGACCGTGCGGTGACGGACGGTATTTTCTTGGATGAAGGGCGCTTCAAACCCAGCCCGCTGCAACTCCTCGGCCACATCAAGGCTGAAATATTGATCCAGATAGGGTTCTGTACTTTTGAGCAACGTCAAAATATAGGGGGGCATTTTTTTATAAACTTCCGCCTGGGGGTTCATGTCCATCAGCGCGAAGTAACCGCCGGGCTTAAGGAGTCGTTTCGCTTCTCGGAAAATGGCGATCGCCGCTGTTTGGGGCAGCTCATGGAAAATCAAAGAACAGGAGACTAAATCAAACGATTGCCCAGGCAGTTGGGTGTCCTCTCCGGGCGCGTGGCACCAGGTAAACTGATCAGCGTGATGAGCGGTGCGATATTTTGCCACTGCCAGAAAATAGGGCGACAAATCCACCCCTGTTAACTGAGCATTGGGGAAAACCTGCTGTAGCGCCTCCGTGCTCATGCCCACACTGCAGCCAATATCAACAATTTTTTCCGGGGTAATATCGATGTTGAATTTCAAAATTTGGTGATAACTATCCCGCAACAACGCATCCCCTTGGACATTCGGTTCCCCAAACAAGGTTGAATGGACAGAATAGGCCGCCGACTCGACTTCTAGGGCTGGCTCCCAACCCAAATTTCCGGACTCATAGGCATGGAAGGAACGCAGGTAGTATTCGGGATAAGCTAAATCTGGATTTTCAACCGCTGCGAGATCTGCTTGCCAATCCCGTTTTTGTAGGGTCGCCACAGTTTCTCGCCAGGGCACCCCTAACTTTTCGGCCCGTTGAATCATCATTGCCCTAGCACGGTTTTTTGCCAGGGCGGCGATTGGTCGGATCGCTAAAAGGCCGTTGACTAGCTTGACACGGAAATCAGTGGGTTGGCGAGGCGGGCTTACGGTCATCGTCGAAATGAATACAACAGGGTTTGTGGGCGTAATCTATTTTACAGGTGATCTTCCCTGGGGAATTTTTGGGGGCGATCGCCTTCGTGATTCACACCATTGGCCCCTAGCACTCTCCCTAAGCTCTCCGGTTACCTACCATGTACAGTCCGATAAATAAAAGCTAAAGTGGGGGGTGAGCAGTAAATATTTTCGGACTAAGGAATGATTTTTAACTCTGACTTCTTTTCCGCCGACGTTGACGAACAAGCCGCAAACAATTTAATGGAATACTTGCAACAGCAAAATCCGGACGTACTTGCACGGGTGGCCCAGTCCGCTAGCTCGGAGATAAAAGATATCATCGCCCACAATGTCAGAGGCTTAATCGGTGTCTTACCCCCAGATGATTTTCAAGTGAGCATCACCACCGACCGCGAAAATTTAGCAAATCTCCTGGCGTCCGCCATGATGACGGGCTATTTCCTCGGTCAGATGGAACAACGCATGAACCTAGAATCGAGCTTAGTTGAATCAGGTTCTCTCCATACGGACTTAGATTTTGAATAGTCGCTGGCAAAATTTGCCCAAAAAAAAGATGGTCTAAAAAAACCACCTCAAATAATCAAATTGTTTGATTCCGGTTCACAAGGGAAACTTTTCCCTTATTTTTTATGCCTTAAACCAGATTGAGTTTTTTGCGGGCTGCCTCTACCCGTTCCTCGGCATTGGTTTGTACTGCGTCGAACTGTTCAATCACTTCACCGGGGAATTTTTCGAGGGCCTGGAGGGACAGGGAAATGCGATTATTATTTTCTTCGATGTCCGTGATCAGCACCCGCACCGTTTGGCCAATACTAAAAAGGGCTTCGAGTTGGTCAACGGGTTTGGCGCTAATTTGACTGCGGTGGAGCAGCCCGGTCATGCCATCGAGCTCAATAAAAACGCCGTAGGGTTTAATGTTCACCACGGTGCCACTGACTAAAGCCCCAATCGACAGGCGACGCATCACTTCGGCTTGGGCGGCATAGCGCTGGGACAGAACCAATTTGCGACGCTCTTGGTCAAACTCCAGGAAATTAACCGTCAGGAGTTGTCCCATCAGATTATCAATATCTTTATCGACTAGGTGGGAGTTGGGAATAAAGCCCCGCAGGCCTTGGACATCACCAGTGACGCCGCCCCGATTGCTACCTGTGACCCGCATCTGGACGGAGTTGCCAGCTTCGGCAGCCTGGGCGAGATCTTCCCATACCCGTTGTTCGGCTAATTTGCGGCGGGACAGGGTGACTTGGCCTTCGGCATTTTGGCCTCGAACAATCAAAAATTCAACAGTTTCGCCCACGGGCAGAGCTGTATGGGCATCTGTTTCACCTGCCAGGAGTGCGTCCCGGAGGGGAGAAAACCCAGGTGATTTTCCACCAATATCCACGAGGACGCCATCGGATAGATGTTCAAAAATTTTCCCTGTGACCACTTGTCCCTGTTCGAAATGGTAGTCATGTTCGGTGAGGGCATGCTCAAAGTCGTCCATGGAAAAGGCGATCGCGGGATTAGGCTCTGCAGTCATTGTGAATAAATGTCTGATACGAAAAAAGTTTGGAATAGGCTTAATCCTATCGTACTCCGGTTCTTTCGTAGCGTCAGGGTCGGAAGCTAGGCGGGATTAGGCGAGATGGGACATGGCTCGTAAAAATTTTGGTCGGCCTGAAGCATGGCTGTAAATTTTTCGGCGGGCACCGGCGGACTAAACAAAAACCCCTGGATCTCGTCACAATGTTGCGTCTTGAGGAATTCCAATTCAGCCATGGTTTCGACCCCCTCGGCGACGGTGGTCAATTCGAGTTGTTTCGCCATCATGATGATGTGTTTGACGATGGTGGAGTTGGTAATGTTGTGGGCGACGTTGCGGACAAAGCAGCGGTCTATTTTGAGGATATCGAAGGGGAAATTTTGGAGATAACTCAGGGAGGAGTAGCCTGTCCCAAAATCATCAATGGCAATGGGAAAACCGGAGTTTTTTAGGGCTTGCAGATGGGCGATCGCCAACTCCACATCCGAGATCAAAATGCTTTCGGTTACTTCCAGTTCGATTTGGGCCGGATTAATCCCATACTGCTGGGTAATTTCGACCAGATTTTCGACCAGTTGAGCCTGATAAAATTGCCGTCCAGAAAGATTAACAGCGATCCTAAGATCGCTCATGCCCCTTTGCATCCATTGTTGAGCCTGGTGACAAGCAGCCCGAAACACCCATTCTCCAATACTGGCGATCAAACCATTTTTTTCAGCGAGGGGAATAAACTTCGCCGGTGAGACCATCCCTAAGGTGGGATGAAACCAGCGAATGAGCGCTTCTGCACCAACAATTTTGCCCGTCGTCGTACTAATTTTAGGTTGGTAATACAGGGTCAGTTGATTGTTTTGGATCGCGTCGTAGAGATCCGCATCAAGCAGTAGATTTTGGTGATTGGCATTAATTTGCGCTTCTTGGAAATGAAAATAATAGTTCGTGCTGCCCCGTTGACGCGCCGTCTCCATCGCCTCTTTTGCTTGGTTGAGGTACTTATCAAAGTTGTATTCCCGGTAAGGCATGGTAATCATCCCGATGTACCAATTGATCAAGATCTTTTGCCCATTGACCGTCAGGGGGCTGCCAAAGGCTTCTAGAATCTGCTCTGCCATTTGATTGAGTTCGGCCTCATGCACCGCACAATTGGGGGGATAAATCACCACAAAATCTGTGTAATTTAAACAGGCTAAATAGGCCTCCTCCGCCACCACCGTCACCAACTGGCGCACGATATGTTTGAGGACAGCATTACCAAATTGATAGCCAAATAATTCGTTGATTTTTTCAAAGCGATCAACGCTCAGATAAAAAATGGGAATTTGCCATGACTCATGGGGTTGGAGTTGCTGCTGAACGAACGGTTCCCACTGTTTTAGGAGGCGGTTGAGGTCATCCCGGAGGGCGAGTTGGTTTGGAAGCTGGGTAATGGGGTCGTGGGTAACAGCGTAGTTGATTTGTTGGCGATCGCCAGCTTGTTTTTTTTGCTGAAAATACCCCTGCCAGGAGCGATGTTTCCGCAAACGTGTTTTGATGGCGTCAAGTAACTCGTAGGTGGTAAAGGGCTTTGTGAGGTAATCATCGGCCCCCAAGTTCATCCCTTGACGAATATTTTCTTTCGTACCTTTGGCCGTTAAAAAAATGAATGGAATCGTTTCGGTTTCTGGATCTGCTTGGAGAATTTCTAAGACACCATAACCGTCCATGCCCGGCATCATGATGTCACAAATAATTAAATCTGGACGATTTTCAATGGCAATGCCGACGCCAATCTGCCCATTTTCTGCTTCTAGCACCTGATAATCTTCGGCAATGAGCAAGGTGACGATGAGCTCTCGGATCGAATCTTCGTCTTCAATGACGAGAATGGTGGGGGAAAGTGAGGAGGCAACCATAGTAGATGTTTCTCATGGGACTTGATGCGTCAGTCAGGGTTTACTCACGAAAGAGCAGGGAATTTTAACGCGGAATGTGGTGCCAGAATTCACGAGACTTGCGACCATAATCGTACCATTGTGTAAGTCAATGTAACGTTTCACAATGTGTAGCCCTAAGCCTGTGCCTGGAATTTTGCCAACATTTTGAGCCCGGTGAAAGGGTTCAAATAAATGGGGTAAATCGGCTTGGGGAATGCCAATTCCCCGGTCAGTGATGGTGATGCTGATTTGGCGATCGCCACAACCAACTACTAGGCTGACGGCTTCACCGGGAAAAGAGTATTTGAGGGCATTCGAGAGTAAATTAGACAGAATGTGGCGGATAATCTTGGCGTCTAGGACGGGGAAGAGGCGGCGATCGCCTTGGTATTGGGGAACGAAATCAAACCGGATCGGGTGGGTATGGCCAAACACCACTTGCAACTCTTCGATGATGTCCTGGCACAGCCCTTCAAAATGCACGGGCGCTGGCTCTAGGGTGAGTTGTCCTGCATCGACGCGACTGACCGAAAGGACATCGTCAACGAGGGTTTGGAGCCGTTGGGCCGCCCCTTTAATTCGCTGTAGATGCCGCCGTTGCGCTTCTGGGTTGAATTTGTGGGCGTATTGTTCGAGGAGTTCAGTAAAGCCCAAAATCGAGGTCAAAGGGGTGCGGAATTCATGGGAGGCAATGTCAATGAAACGGGTTTTCAGTTGATTGAGTTCTTTTTCGCGCATCAGGGCATTGTGCATATCTAGCTCTACCTGTTTGCGATCACTAATGTCACGCATCACCCCAATCACCCAAAACTGATCCGAATCTTGCGCAGTAATATCCTTAGGCACCCCCCGGTCTTGGATCCAAACATAGGAGCCGTCATGGTGCTGGAATCGATAGTCCAACTCGTAGGCTTGCTGTTGGGCGAAGGCTTGTTCGAGGGTGGCCAAAACTTTCGTTTGATCGTCCGGATAGAGCCGCTCTAGCCAAGTTTGACAATCATTACCCATTTCCGCCGCCGAATACCCCAAAACCCGCGTAAAATCCCCGTACCAAACCATTGCACCTGAGGTTAAACAGCGTTCATAGACGATGTCGCCAAGGGCTTGAATTAGAGCAGGATTATATTGCATGGGCAGGGTGGGATAAGACGCACAGAAAAAAAAAGGAAAATCAGACGAGAAATGATGGGGGGTTGCTGATCCCTAAACGGCAATCAATTTGAAAAGTTTGATAAGAAAGCCCCTGGAAATTAGTGTAATACTGATTAAATAAACTCATTAGTGCTTTGCAACTAAGCTTTAAGGTTGGGCAATGGTAATGGTTCGGGAAAAAAATTTTTGGGAAGAAAAATATCAAACGGCTCAACATCGCTGGGATCTCGGCCAAGCAGCGCCACCGCTCCAGGATTTTTTCGCAAAGACAGCACCATTACCCCAAGGGGAATGGGGGGTTTTGGGTTGTGGCCAGGGCCATGATGCTGTGTTTTTAGCAAAACAGGGGTTCTCAGTAACGGGGGTTGATTTTGCCCCAGCGGCGATCGCCGCCGCGAAAGCATTAAGCCAAGATCATGGTGTTACTCTTACTTTACTCGAAGAAAATATTTTTGATCTCAAAAAAAGTCATAAAAGTCACTTTGATTATCTGTTCGAGCATACCTGTTTCTGTGCGATCGCCCCAGAGCAGCGTCCCGATTACGTTACCTTGGCGGCCACAATCCTTAAACCAGGGGCCAAACTCTACGGCATTTTCTACACCCACAACAAAACGGGAGGCCCGCCCTTTGGCACAACCCCCCAGGAAGTGATTCAGTTGTTTTCCCCAAAATTTAAGATTCTTGCCCTCGATCCGATTCAAAATTCTGTGCCGAGTCGGCAAGGGGATGAACATTGGGGGATCTTGCAAAAGAAATAGGCGATCGCTTTAGTGCATCACCATCCCGCCATCTACATTAAACGTTTGACCTGTAATGTAAGCAGCGGCGGGATCAGCGGCGAGGAAACGGATCATCCCAGCAATTTCTTCCGGTTGACCATAGCGGCCCAGGGGAATGTACTTGAGAATTTCATCGGCTTCGAGGCCTTCGGTCATGTCAGTGGTAATAAAACCAGGGGCCACGGCATTAACCACGATATTTCGACTGGCCAGTTCCTTAGCGACAGTCTTCGTAAAACCAATCACTCCCGCTTTGGCGGCGCTGTAGTTGGCTTGACCGGGGTTCCCCATTAGTCCGGCCACAGAGGCGATGTTAATAATCCGGCCCCGGCGTTTTTTCATCATCGGTTTAGTGACGGCTTTGGTGCAGAGAAAGACGCCCGTGAGGTTGAGGTCAATGACAGCTTGCCAGGCATCGAGCTTCATGCGCATCAGTAGGGTATCTTTTGTGATCCCGGCGTTGTTGACGAGGATATCAATTTGGCCCCATTGGGCGAGGGTTTTTTCGACGAGATCGTTGACTTGATCTTCCTGGGACACATCGGCTTGAAGGGCGATCGCCTCGCCTCCGGCGGCCTGAATTTCCGCGACCAATGCCTCGGCGGCAGCACTGGAACGGGCGTAGTTGATCACCACCTTTGCACCTTCTGTGGCGAGGGCGATCGCCGTGGCTTTACCAATCCCCCGAGAGGCCCCGGTGACGATGGCCACTTGATCCTTCAGACGTTGTTGCGCGGCGGGTAAAAGCTCCATTGCCTATCTCTCCAAAAGTCTTTGCGTTTTGATGACTGGGTTATCATAGGAGTTAGGGTCGTGCGATCGCAACAATTCCCCTCGCAATCTCGTTTCGGAGCTATTTTCCATGGCTGTCAAAAAACAATTTTCCAGTTTTGAAGCAATGTTACAGGCTGCCGAAAAGCCTATTTTAGTCGATTTTTATGCAACCTGGTGTGGCCCCTGCCAAATTATGGGCAAAACCCTCGAAGAAATCAGCCCCCAAATGGCCAATGAAATTCAAATCGTTAAAGTAGACGGCGATCGCTATCCGGCCCTTGCCTCCCACCATGGTGTCCATGCCTATCCCACTCTCGTGCTCTACAACAAAGGACAATTAGTTTCCCGCATCGAAGGGGCCGTTGCCGCGCCACAACTGATGCAACAAATCCGCCGCGCCCTCCAAAATTAAGCCTTCAATATCACTCTCCTGGTGGCGAGCTTAACGGTTACTGCTCAAAATATTCAATCTAAATCCCAGGGAATATTTACATTTCTTGACCCGGCCGGGTCTTTTTTTGTGAGCAAAAAATCACATCGTAAACTTATGAGAAGAAAGGCTTTTTTCCTCTTCCATTAGGGTTTCGATTTACGTTACAGTCAGAGATAAGGAAATCAAATAAAGTCACAGAAAAATTTTTTGCCAGTAATCCAAAAATTGGGGAATTTTTCGGGACATAATCGAGATTTTTGGCAGTTGATAGAGATTTAGGGAGCGCAATATGGTGTGGCAAAAGTTAAGAAAATTCGCAGGTCATTTCGTGGCACGGCCAGTGGCGCTGCTGCTGGGTTTAGGTCTGACGGCGATCGCCCCAAATTTAGCCCAGGGAGCAACCCTCGAACACCGTGCCCTGAGTCGGAGTGAAAACTTTTTTGCATCCCTAAATACCCGCTTGATTGCCCAGCAGCAAAGTGCCGTCTTTGTTTATGGAACTTCTCCCGTTGCCCAACAATTAGGCCAGGACTACATGGTGCTCCAGGTAAATGACAACAACCGGGTGCAAGGGGTCTTTTACCAAGTGAATTCGGAATATGCTTGCTTTTCGGGCGCGATTAACAACGGTAAGTTAGATTTAGCCGTCCTCGATCCCTACGAACAGGTGGCCTACGATTACCAATTGGATTATGTGGCTAAGGGGTTTGTCGCCGCCGGTGGCGATCGCCCGACGTTGCAGATGGTTCCGGCGGGCTTCCAACCGATCAATGTTCCTAGTGAGCTAGATTATGCCCTGCTCAAAGAATGTGCCGATTTCCAGGCGCCAACTAAGGCCGTTGTTGATATTTAACACGCTTTTGAACCTTAAGATTCAGTCCCCCTAGATGAAAAAATTTAGGGGGATTTTTGATCGAGAAATTAGGCGAGGCTTAATCCTTGAGGAGGAGATAGTAAAGATTACCCAGATCGTTGACGAGACCGGCGCGAGTTTGGGTGTTTGGCCCGGTGCCGAGGAAAATATCAACCCGGCCAGCCCCTTTGATCGCGCTGCCTGTGTCTTGATCGAGGACATAGCGACTAACGGGGAGTTTTAACCAGTCTCCATTGGCCCGCTGGTAAGGAAGCTGGGTCGCAATAAAGGCGATCGCCCCTGGGGGAAAAATACTTTTGTCGGTGGCAATTGATCGCTCTGCCAAGACGGGCACCCCAATACTACCGATGGGCGGCGACCCGAAGGTTTCCCGGAAAAAGATAAAGCGATTATTGCGAGGAATGTAATTACTGAGTTCTGTGGGATTCGCCTCAAAATAGTCAATTAATTTGGGGAGGCTCAATTCTTCTGGCTGAAAAATGCCCTCGTTAATCAACTCCTTGCCCAAGCTGACGTATTCATAATCGGTACTGCCATCAAAACCAATGGTCATGGTGCGGCCATCGGTCAGTTGCAACCGGGCGGAACCTTGCACCTGAATTAGGTAGGCTTCGAGGCGACTTTTTAGCCAAACCAATTCATGCCCCCGCAAGGGACTATCGCTCGGCGGAATACCATCACGGCCTTCTAAAGCCACGCGGCTGGGGTGGGGTTGCGACCAAGTTTTAAAACCGGGGGGCTGACGATAGAGGGGATATTGAAATTCGTTAGTTTTAACGGGGCTGGCAACGTAGGCTGGTTCAAAGTAGGCGGTAAAGTCCACCTGGCCCGTGCCATCTTTACCCACAGAGCGATAGAAAATAAATTCCCGCTGGATCGCTTGATGTAATTGGCGGGGGTCAGGATATTGTTGCACCAACTGCCGAAACCGCACCAGCGATCGCCGCACCTTTTCTCGACTGAAGCCGGGGACTTGTACCGCTGCGTAATCCGCTTGGGCGGTATTAGTGTCGATGTAGCGCAGGCTATGGTCAATGGCGTTGAGTAACTTTTGGCGTTCTTGGTTTTGCCACAGGCCGTAATCCGGTAAGGCGATCGCCGCTGGATTTGTGGTCGGTTGGAGTACCTGGGCGAGGCTCGGTTGACTGACTAAACTGGCGCTGGCTCCCAGGGTGGCAATGGTTAGACTTGACCAAAAAATTTTCATAACATCTTCTTTCCTTAGACGCCCCACAGAATCTTGCCATTGTAACTTGAAGCCTAGCAATCTCCCGATTGCGTCCGGCCATGGGCGATCGCCACCTATGTTTTGTATAAAAAAAACTTATTCAATTCATCAAAAAGATAGTTTTCCCAATGGAGACAATTGGTAGGGGGCTATGGTTAGATGTTAATCAATACAAAATAAAATTTTCATAGATATTAAGCTATGCTCCTGTTGCACTGACAACTTAACTCACACCCAACAGGCTAAGCAACGAATCCTTTATGGTTTGTTTAAGTGCTTTGCTCACTACTGATCTGAAAAATGCGTAACCATGCAGATAACCAACAAAATTCACTTTAGGAATATCCGCGGCGATATTTTTGGCGGGCTAACGGCGGCGGTCATTGCGTTGCCCATGGCCCTCGCCTTCGGGGTGGCATCCGGTGCCGGGGCCGAGGCCGGTCTCTGGGGTGCTGTGCTTGTGGGCTTCTTTGCCGCGCTCTTTGGGGGAACCCCCACCCTCATTTCCGAACCCACAGGGCCGATGACGGTGGTTATGACCGCTGTGATTGCCCATTTCACGGCCAGCGCCGCTACTCCAGAAGAAGGTTTGGCGATCGCCTTTACCGTCGTGATGATGGCCGGGGTGTTCCAAATTATTTTTGGCGCCCTCAAACTCGGCAAATACGTCACCATGATGCCCTACACTGTGATTTCTGGCTTCATGTCAGGGATCGGGATTATCCTGGTCATTTTGCAGTTAGCACCCTTCCTGGGACAGGCGAGTCCGGGGGGCGGCGTCATCGGCACGCTCCAAAATTTACCCACACTGCTGAGTAATATTCAACCGGGCGAAACAGCCTTAGCTTTAGGCACCGTGGCGATCATCTGGTTTATGCCAGAGAAGTTTAAAAAGGTAATCCCGCCCCAATTGGTCGCCCTTGTCCTGGGGACGGTAATCGCCTTTTTTGTTTTCCCGCCAGAAGTAAGCGATCTCCGTCGCATCGGTGAAATTCGAGCCGGGTTCCCAGAGCTGGTCAGACCGAGCTTCAGTGCAGGGGAATTCCAGAGGATGATTCTCGATGCGGCAGTGCTAGGGATGCTCGGTTGTATCGATGCCCTCTTGACTTCGGTCGTTGCCGATAGCTTGACCCGGACAGAACATAATTCCAACAAAGAATTAATTGGTCAGGGTCTAGGGAACCTCTTTTCTGGCTTGTTTGGCGGGATTGCCGGGGCTGGGGCCACCATGGGGACTGTGGTAAATATCCAGTCCGGTGGTCGATCTGCACTGTCTGGATTGGTGCGGGCCTTTGTCCTGTTGGTTGTGATCCTGGGGGCTGCGAGTTTAACAGCAACCATTCCCCTGGCCGTGTTAGCGGGGATTGCCTTCAAGGTTGGGGTTGACATTATTGACTGGAGTTTCCTGAAACGGGCCCACGAAATCTCCCCCAAAGGTGCCTTTATTATGTACGGCGTCATTTTGTTGACGGTCTTAGTTGACTTGATTGTTGCCGTGGGTGTGGGTGTCTTTGTGGCTAATGTGCTCACCATCGAACGGATGAGTAATCTCCAGTCCGAAAAAGTCCAAACGGTCAGTGATGCTGACGATAATATCCGCCTGACTACCACTGAAAAACGTTGGTTGGATGAAGGCCAAGGCCGCGTTCTTTTGTTCCAACTCAGTGGGCCGATGATCTTTGGGGTCGCAAAGGCGATCGCCAGGGAACACAATGCCATGGGTGATTGTGATGCCCTCGTCTTTGATATCGGTGAAGTCCCCCACATGGGGGTGACCGCTTCCCTAGCCTTAGAAAATGCCATTGAAGAGGCCCTCGACAAAGAACGTCAGGTTTATATTGTCGGTGCTGCGGGCCAAACCCGTCGCCGTCTGGAAAAACTCAAGCTCTTTAAGCGGGTTCCCCCCGATAAATGTTTGATGTCGCGGGAAGAAGCCCTCAAGAATGCCGTGCTCGGAATCTATCCCCATTTGGCGGATGGTGTTACGGCTCCTAGTTCAGAGATGGGTTAAGGCCCTGATCTGCGGTGGGTTCCTGGCTATCTTGGTCTAACCTTCCGGCTTATCTCAGGACGGTATGGTCGGCAGATAGCCCTCTCCGGGTTCGATGCAACCTATCCCTTTTCCCTTTTGTCCCATCCCTGCAATATTTGCGATCGCTTTTTACCACAACGTTTGAGGCAAAAATTCTATGCTAAGTCCCACAATCTTTTCTGGTAGTCTGCCAGGATTGACGGATTTCGTTCCTTCCCTGTCCCTGGCGACAACCCCGGAAGCTGACTATGGTTCATTTGTTTTAACCGGCGTTTTAATGACCCTGGTCGTGATCTATGCCATGAGTAAGTTGGGGGGAGAACTCTCCAAACGAGTCGGCTTACCCCCTGTATTAGGGGAACTGGTCGGAGGTGTTCTGGTTGGGGTCTCTGCTTTACATTTGATTGTCTTTCCGGAAATAGGGGCCACGGCGGCCGACTCAAGTTTAATGCTGTTTTTGCAGCAGCTTGGTGGTTTAGATGGCACTGCCCTTGATCATATTTTTGCCAGCCAAAGCGAAGTGATCTCGGTATTGGCAGAGCTTGGGGTCATTGTGCTGTTATTTGAGATTGGCCTTGAGTCAGATCTCCGGGAGCTGAGTAAAGTGGGTTCCCAGGCTGCGGTGGTCGCGATTGTCGGGGTGGTGGCACCTTTCCTTTTGGGGACGGTGGGCCTAGTGACGTTGTTCCATACGCCGATTATCCCTGCTATTTTTGCGGGGGCCGCCCTCACGGCCACGAGTATTGGCATTACCTCGAAGGTGCTATCGGACTTGGGCCAGCTAAAGTCCACCGAAGGCAAAATTATCGTTGGTGCGGCGGTGATTGACGATGTGCTGGGGATTATTGTTTTAGCCGTGGTCGCGAGTTTGGCTAAGACCGGGGAGGTGGATCTCCTGAATGTGGTCTATCTGATTATTGGGGCCAGTGCTTTTCTGTTGGGTTCGATTCTGCTCGGTAAATTCTTTAACCAAGGCTTTGAGGCGATCGCCGCCAAACTAAAAACCCGGGGCGCGCTGTTGATTCCGGCCTTTGCCTTTGCGTTGGTGATGGCGATTATTGCGAACCTCATCCATTTAGAAGCCATTTTAGGGGCCTTCGCAGCGGGTCTTGTGTTGGATGAAACGGATCTCCGTAAAGAGTTAGACCGTCAGGTAATGCCCATTGCCGACTTTTTAGTGCCGATCTTTTTTGTAACCGTGGGAGCAAAAGCAGACCTTGGTGTTCTGAACCCCTTCGAGTCTGCCAACCGCGCCGGATTAGTGATTGCTGCGTTCCTCATTGTTGTGGCGATTGTCGGGAAGGTAATCACGGGCTGGGCCGTCTTTGGTCAACCGGGGGTGAATCGCTTGGCCATTGGTTTTGGCATGATTCCCCGGGGAGAAGTGGGCCTCGTTTTTGCGGGCATTGGTTCTGCTAGTGGTGTGTTAGATAAGCCCCTAGAAGCAGCGATCATTGTGATGGTGATCTTGACCACTTTCTTGGCACCGCCGCTCCTCCAGGCTGTTTTAAATAAGCCCCAGGATCCGGATGTGCCTGCCGACCGGGAAGCCCTTGAGAAAAGTTTGTCGGTGTAGGAAATCATTAATGGGGGATTGTCATCAGGGACATTCCCCACTCGGACGGAGGGAATTCAGCCATGTCGATGTCTATGCTCGAAGCCTGTGTGTTTGCAGTAATCTTCATTGGGTTTTTCGGCATCATTTTCAAAAAAAATCTGATTATGAAAATCCTGGCCATGGATGTGATGAGTACGGGGGTGATTGCGTATTACATTCTCGTGGCGGCCCGTGGGGGGATTTTTGCTCCCATTGTGGATGCTGACCAGGGGGCGATCGCCTATGCGGATCCGGTGCCCCAGGCCGTGATTTTGACGGCGATTGTGATCGGATTTTCGATTCAAGCTTTGATGCTCGTGGGCGTGATGAAGTTGTCACGGGATAATCCGACCTTAGAAACCAGCGAAATCGAGAAAAGCCACACACCATGATCGACGACATCACAATTATTTGGATTTTGTTGCCGTTTGTTGTGGGGTTCAGTATTTATCTCTTGCCCCGCTGGAACCGTTACTTTGCTTTGGCGATCGCCGCTCTATCGGTGATCTATAGTATCGGTCTGCTTTGGAGTCTAGAGCCTTTTACCCTAGAACTCTTGGATAGCTTCGGCGTCACCCTGATGTTCGATGAACTGAGCGGCTATTTCATTTTGATGAATGGGCTGGTGACGGGGGCTGTACTTCTTTATTGTTTTGATAAACAGAAATCACCGTTTTTCTATACCCAACTGGTGATCCTCCATGGGGCCGTGAATGCGACATTTTGCTGTGCAGATTTGATCAGTCTGTATGTGGCCCTAGAGTGCATTGGGATTGCTGCATTTTTATTAATCACCTATTCCCGGAGCGATCGCTCCCTCTGGGTCGGCCTGCGCTATCTCTTCATTAGCAATACCGCGATGCTGTTTTATCTCATTGGTGCGGTATTGGTCTACCAAGCGAGTAATTCCTTTGCTTTTTCGGGTTTGGCAGTGGCCCCCAAGGAGGCGATCGCCTTAATCTTCCTCGGCTTACTGACCAAGGGGGGCATTTTTGTCTCTGGTCTGTGGCTCCCCCTCACCCATGGAGAATCAGAAACCCCCGTATCTGCCCTTTTATCAGGGGTTGTGGTTAAAGCTGGCGTTTTTCCCCTGGCTCGCTGCGCCCTATTAGTGCCAGAGCTTGATCCTGTGGTGCGATTATTCGGTGTGGGTACGGCTCTGTTGGGGGTTGGCTATGCGGTTTTTGAGAAAGATACAAAACGAATGTTGGCTTTTCACACCGTTTCCCAATTGGGTTTTGTGTTGGCCGCGCCAGCGGTGGGGGGGTTTTATGCCCTCACCCATGGCCTCGTTAAAGGCGCGCTTTTTCTCACGGCGGGACAGTTATCCAGTCGCAATTTTAAAGTTTTGCGCGAACAGTCGATTCCCCGGGCTTACTGGTGGGTCTTGGTGTTGGCCTGTGCTTCGATCTCTGGCTTGCCCTTTTTGGCGGGTTACAGTTCTAAAATTCTGACGATGAAAAATATTCTGCCTTGGCAAAGCTTCGCCCTCAATGTGGCGGCAGTGGGGACAGCAATTTCCTTTGCGAAATTCATTTTCCTCCCGAAAAAAACAGACCCCAACCTCAAAATTTTGCCGAATTTTTATGGCGCGATTGTGCTGCTCCTGGGGGGGTTGTTTGTGACCAACAGCTTTTATCTGGAAGCTTATCAACCCAGTAATATCCTCAAGGCGTTAGTCACCATCGGCATCGGTTGGCTGGCCTATGGGCTGATTTTCCAGCGGATTACGGTCAAGCTGCCCCGGGTCGTGGAGCAATTTGAACATCTGGTGGGGGTGATGAGTCTGGTGTTGACGGGTTTGTTTTGGCTGGTGTTGGCTTAGGACAACTCTCAGTGGTCGTTAGTTTAGGGAGGATGATAACCATGAATGAATTGACCATTGGCTGGGTAATTTTTCCCTTTGTGGTGGGCTTTAGTATTTATTTACTGCCCAAGATTGATCGTTATCTGGCGATTTTCGTTTCTATTGGTTCGTTAATCTTTGGTCTTGTCCAAATTTTTCAGCCGGAACCCTACAGCCTCAAGCTCCTGGGGATGTATGGGGTAGATCTACTGGTGGATGACCAGAGCGGCTATTTTATTTTGACCAATGCGGCGGTGGCGATCGCCGTGACGGTGTACTGCTGGAAAAGTAACAAAAGTGCTTTTTTCTTTACCCAGTTGGTGGTTTTGCACGGGGCCCTCAATGCCGTTTTTGTCTGCGCCGATCTGATTAGCCTCTACGTTGCCCTGGAGGCCATTAGCATTGCGGCTTTTTTGTTGATGACCTACCAGCGCACCGACCGTTCTATTTGGATTGGTCTCAGGTATTTATTCCTCAGCAATACGGCGATGCTGTTCTATCTCATTGGGGCGGTGCTAGTTTACCAAGCAACAAAATCCTTCGCTTTTGCGGGTCTGGCCGAAGCCCCCAGCGAGGCGATCGCCCTGATTTTCCTGGGCCTACTCACCAAGGGTGGCGTCTTCATTTCGGGATTTTGGTTGCCCCTAACCCACTCCGAAGCAGAAACCCCCGTATCGGCGATGTTGTCCGGTGTTGTGGTTAAAGCGGGAATTTTCCCCCTCCTGCGCTGCGGCATTTTGGTGCCAGACCTGGATCTGTGGCTGAGGCTGTTCGGGCTGGCCACCGCCCTGTTGGGGATTACCTTTGCCATTCTCGAAACCGACGCCAAACGTTTACTGGCTTTTAGCACCATCTCAAAATTAGGGTTGTTGCTCTCAGCACCAGCAGTGGCGGGTTTGGCGGCCCTCTCCCATGGTTTAGTGAAATCTTCTTTATTTTTGATGGCGGGGCAATTGCCCACCCGCAATTTTCAGGAACTGCGCCAAACTAAAATCGCGAGTAGTCTGTGGCTGCCCTTGGCGATCGCCTGCCTGTCGATGGTCGGGATGCCGTTGCTGCTTGGCTTTAGCTCAAAGGCCCTCCTACTCAAAAATATTGCCCCCTGGCAGGAAATGGGTCTGAATATTGCCGCCGTGGGGACAGCCTTAGCTTTCGCCAAATTCTTGTTTATTCCCCATGATGCCGCGACGAAATTTACTGCAAAAAGTGTGACCTTTTGGGGGGCGATCGCCTTTTTATTAAGCGGCGTCATCCTAGGCAATGGTTTTTATCTCGAAGCCTATGAATTTTCTAATATCCCCAAGGCCTTGATCAAAATTGCCCTTGGCTGGGTGTTGTACTGGCTGATTATGAAACGTCTCGAATTCAAGCTGCCCCGGATCTTTGAAGAATTTGAGCAGCTGATCGGCGGCATGAGCGTTGTCTTAACTGGATTATTTTGGATGGTGACCCTATGATCGGCATTCTCGATATTTTTCTGATTTTAATGATCTGGTTTCTGCTCACGGCAGACCTGAGTGCCGCCAATATTCTCATCGGCGTGATTATTGCGATCTTGATGCCCGGTAAACGCTTTGATGCGGCTCAGATCAAAGATTGGCTCCATGTGTTTTGGGAAATTATCATTGCGATTCCCCAGGCCTATTTTGAAGCCTTTGAAATGATTTTTCGCCCCCATCTCTATGAAACCGTCACCATGGAGCGGGTAAAGCCAAATCGGACTCCAGGCTTAATTTTTCTCGATATTTTTCTGATTACCTTTACCCCGAAAACAATTGTGCTGCATTATCACAAAGACGGTTGGTACGAAGTTCACCGTGTGCAAAGGAGGAAACTCAAATGACCTGGATTTTTGGGGCGATGATCGGCGCGTTACTACTCCCGATTTATGAAGCAATACAGGATCAAGATATTTGGCAAAAGCTCCTGGCCTTCGCCAGCATTGCCAGTAAAACCTCGGTGATGATTTTGGTGATTTCGGTACTGCGGGATGACTGGACGGTCGGGGTTGTCGGTGTCCTAATTTTGTGCGTCGGCAATGCGGCGTTAATGCTACTAGCTCACATTTTGAGGCGGGTGAATTTACCATGAGCACTTTGATCAATATTCTCAGCTACGGCTGCATCATTGTGGGGGTGATCTTTTGGTTTTGGGGCACGGCTCCCCTGCTGGGCAATCGTTCTGTGTTGTTTAAATTACATACTCTGTCAGTCTCTGACACCTTGGGTTCGATGGCGATTATGGCGGGGCTACTGCTAAAAATTCCTAGGGAATGGCCCCTGCTGATTTTGGCAATTATTGCCCTCGCCATTTGGAACACGGTACTGGGGTATGTGCTGGCCTATTGTTCGAGTCGTGGAGGCGGTGATGAACGGATCTAATTTTGACTGGTTTGTGGGGGCGATCGCCTTGTTATTGCCCGTGACGGGGGGATTATTAGTCGCCCAAAGAAATCCTTACTATGCGTTGGTGATTCGGGGAATCCTGGGGGCGATCGCCGCACTCCTTTACGCAATGTTCGGGGCGGCGGATGTGGCTTTAACCGAAGCGTTGGTGGGGACGATGCTGTCCATTACCCTCTATGCGGTGGCCGTGCGTTCTTCGATGAGTATGCGTTTAGGGGTTTTGGCCACTGGCACAGATACCGTTAATCTCATCCAAAAAATTAATCCTCTGCTCAAGCAGGTACTGGGCAAATATCATTTACGCCTGGAACCCGTGGTATTTGAAGATACCCAAGCCCTGGGTCAAGCCCTGGCGCAGAAAAATGTGCACTGTATTTTGCAGGTGGATGGCGATGGGCACCTTCATGTCCTGAAAACCCGTGTACCACGGCTCTATGAAATCTTTAAAACCTCAGCCCTGACGGATGTGATCGAACTGCAACTGCTAGAGCCACAGCCTACCCCTGAAGTCGTTGGGCCGTCGTCGCCGCAATCCCTTATGGAGAATCATCAATCATGAAGTGGGTTTACCTTGCCTTTGGTATTTCTTTATTTGTGAAAATGCTCGTCTTCCCGAATTTTGCGATGGAAGGGGAGATTGGGGCGATCGCCGAAGTGGTAGCCGCCGAAGCGGGGGTACCCAATGCCGTATCGGGGATTATTTTGCGCAATCGCCTCTACGACACCGGCTTTGAAGTGATGGTTTTTACCCTGGCGATCATGGGCGTGCGTTTTTTACTGGCCGACGAACACCCCTCGAAGGAAGTTAAGCAATTTACCGATTCCCCTTCCATTGTCCTGGCGCGGTTGGGGGCGACCATTGCGGCCCTGATTGGGATTGAACTGGCCATTCGGGGACACCTCAGCCCTGGGGGGGGGTTTGCCGCTGGTGTTGCGGGGGGG
>NZ_CAWNNO010000009.1:0-60679 GCF_963876085.1 Synechococcus sp. BDU 130192
GTCAGGGGAGAGCTTGCCATGGGAACTCGCTAAACTGCTGTTGCCGCTATGCTACTGTGAACTATCCAAATTTTTACGGTTTTTTTACAGAATATTTCTCCAGGAAAATTGAGCAATAAAAAACCCCACCGGCTGGCAGGGTAATTCTAAAATTTTATGTTCTCAGTATTCAGCTTTTAAAGATTGAGGCTGAATATGGCCTAGCGGATATATTCTTTCAGGATGCTGTTGCGGTTCGGGTGACGCAGTTTACGCAGCGCTTTTGCTTCGATCTGACGAATCCGTTCACGGGTTACGTTAAAAATTTGGCCAATTTCTTCGAGGGTTTTCATGCGGCCATCATCCAAGCCATAACGGAGACGGAGGACATCACGCTCACGGGCACTGAGGGTATCAAGTACATTTTCAAGATCTTCCCGCAGGAGGCTCTTGGAGACTTGATCCTCGGGGGTTTCCCCATCGGCTTCGATAAAGTCACCCAAGCGAGAATCTTCTTCTTTACCAATCGGCGTTTCGAGGGAGATCGGTAACTGGGCAGACTTGGCGATGAAGCGCAGTTTTTCGATGGTCATTTCCATG
The DNA here is from genome assembly GCF_963876085.1 of Synechococcus sp. BDU 130192. Lineage (NCBI taxonomy): Bacteria > Bacillati > Cyanobacteriota > Cyanophyceae > Synechococcales > Synechococcaceae > Synechococcus > Synechococcus sp. BDU 130192. Next base: position 580 of record NZ_CAWNNO010000009.1, read on the forward strand.
CGCTCAGCAATCTCTTCCTCGGTGGGTTTGCGGCCTAATTCCTGGGAAAGAATCTTGGTGGTTTTTTTGATGCGGGAAATGGTTTCGTAGAGGTGAACAGGCAGACGAATGGTACGGGATTGATCGGCGATCGCCCGCGTAATCGCCTGACGAATCCACCAGGTCGCGTAGGTAGAGAACTTGTAACCCTTCTCATGGTCAAACTTTTCGGCGGCACGGATCAGACCCAAAGAACCCTCTTGGATCAAGTCCTGAAACGAAAGGCCGCGGTTCATATACTTTTTCGCAATGGAGACCACCAGACGGAGGTTTGATTGCACCATTTTGTCTTTGGCACGGCGACCATGGAACAAGCGACGCCGAAAATCTTTGAGGGGCATCCCAGCGGCTTCGGCCCACTCTTTGTCCGTAGGAACGCGAGACTCATGCTCGGTGAGTTGTTCCCGCATCCGCTCTAGTTCGAGCAAATCAGCAATTTTCCGGGCCAGCTCAATTTCTTCTTCAGCCCGCAGCAGACGAATCCGGCCAATTTCTTGGAGGTAAATCCGAATCGAGTCTTCGGTGTAGGGTTTTTTCTTGGTGGCAGTTTCCTTACGACGACTGGTTTTTGCTTTCCGACTTTTTTTCGTGGGGAGGGTAAGTTCTACATAGTCGGTACCTTCTTTAATTTGCGCTTCCGCAAGGGCACTGTAATCAATATCACCCTCATTCCGAGTCTGATCCAGTACGGGGTTCGTCGCTTGGGTCATGCCTATTTCCTCTTGTTCGTTTAAAAAAGCAACTAAATGGACATTCAATGGGGACTTCTAGCAAACAGAATGATTCTGTCGAAGTCGAGGTCTTCCCTACCAAAGGATATGTTTGATAGAAAAAAACTGTGGGTTTTGATTGTACTAGTAGATGGGAACTTTCCTGCTACCTTTTGGGGGTTTTATTCCGTCTCTAAAACTAGTCAAAATCTGTAATGAGCTTCTCCGACGAGATAGCTTGGAGCAAATCCTTAGCCATTTTAGTGAATTTGTCTTTTATTGCCCACATGGTTATAGCAAAATCTGTAAACTTCGCCCACCCATAGGTTTTTGTTAAGTACAAATATTCTAGTGCCCAAGTAAAGCGACTGATGGATGGCGATCGCCTCTAGCATCGCCAGTCGCAAAAACTACTTCAGGTGGGATGCAACCTTTGTCAAGGGCTATCCAGAAACTTGATGCTAATAGGTTAACTGATCTTTTCTGAAAATGTTCACCATGGGCAAAATTTTCTGCGCTAAAGGTTTTCAAACCGAGACATCTGTGCTTTGGTAATGCGATCGCCGCAAGATTTCCATGCCAATGATTCACAGCCTCCAGCGTTTTTGATCATCCACTCAAGAAAGGTATGCTGCAAAGCCCGTCTCGAAGCGATCGCCCCATGTTGGTGGGGAAAGATTCTGCTATGGTATTAAACCAGTTTAACCATCAAAACTTCTGGTTGACGGTTTTCCCAGATCCCTATTTCTAAAAACATCTCAGGCCATATGAAATCCTATCTCGCGGCAGCGATCCAAATGACCAGTAAGCCCGACTTAGACCACAACTTGGGCGAAGCAGAAGACTTGATTCAATTGGCTGTCAACCAAGGGGCGAAACTTGTGACGCTTCCGGAAAATTTTTCTTTCCTCGGCGAAGAAGCCGCTAAGCTTGCCCAAGCCGATATCATTGCCCAAAAAAGCGAAAAATTTCTCAAGACTATGGCCCAGAGATTTCAAATCACCCTCCTCGGTGGTGGTTTTCCGGTGCCTGGCGGTGACAATAAAGTCTTTAACACGGCCCTGTTGATTTCCCCTGATGGCCAAGAATTAGCCCGCTATCACAAGGTGCATTTGTTTGATGTGAATTTGCCCGATGGGAATACCTACAAAGAATCAAGCACAGTCCAGGCGGGCGATGCACTTCCCCAAATCTTTGCTTCGCCGGAGTTGGGCAAAATCGGTTTATCCGTTTGTTATGATGTGCGCTTTCCGGAGCTATATCGTTCGTTATCAAAGCAAGGAGCCGATATTCTTTGCATTCCTGCTGCATTTACCGCCTATACCGGTAAAGATCACTGGCAAACCTTGATTCAAGCCAGAGCCATTGAAAATACCTGTTATGTAATCGCACCAGCACAAACAGGCAACCATTACGGCATGCGTTATTCCCACGGCCACGCGATGATCGTCGATCCTTGGGGAACTGTGCTGAATGATGCGGGCGTTCACCCAGGGGTGGCGATCGCCGAAATTAATCCAAATCGCCTAGCCCAAGTGCGCCGTCAAATGCCCTCCCTCGAACACCGGGTTTTCGGTTAGGCTGCAACCAAGACAGCGGTGGGCTTTGGTAAAGTTTCTCCTGCCGCTTCGTAGTCTTCAATTAAGCTTTCTAGGCATTCAACACCATTTTGAACAGCTTCTTGATAACTCTCACCATGGGTACGCCAGGTTTGACCAATAAAATCCGGAAAGCCAACCAGATAACAATTATCAGGGTCACTCCACTGAATTACCATTTGATATTTGAGTTTATCCATCGTCTTTTGCCTCGTTAACCTGTTGAATGGCATCTAGAATAGTTTGTTCCTGATAGGGCTTTGCGTCTGTTCCATCTTTTCCGGCTAAGGTGATCCTGCCTGCATATTTTGGATGTGTCCAGTTGGTATGACTTCCTTTGCCTGGTCGCATCGTAAATCCAGCCCGACGCAAGAGTTTTTTTAACTCACGAATCTTTTTAGGCATCCTTCACTGCTTATATTTTAGGTGTCAGCATGATTAATTGTCTGGCCTGGAGCGATCGCCCTAGATCTAACCCGACTCCCAGAGCTTGGGAAATTTCACCAAGCGTTTTTGTGCCGTCGCAAGCCTGCATAAACTGAAACTCAGTGTCGTTGAGGCTAACGAGTTGGTAGTCGTAGTCAAAGAGAGACTGGCTAGGCCAACCGTTCAGACAAGGATGAACCTCTGCTATTGCTTGGGCAAGAGTTTGATCGTCAGACCAATCCATTTTTGCCAGGGGCGGTTTGCAGAGGAAAAATTCGTAGTGGCTAATGGTGGTATCCAACAATTCGATTAAACGATAACGGGAACGCTCATCTAAGTTTTTTGCCCGCTCGATTAACTCTGGTTCCTTACCCACGAGTCGCTCTAGATCCCAAAACTGTGGATTAGAAAAGCCAACAAATTCTAGTTCTGACGCATCAATGAGTTCAAATAAAGTCTTGATGTTGTAGTCCACTTCCTGGGGATGGACATACATATCTGCAAAGGATGCATCCCGGTGATTTTCTAAAGACCAGCGTTCTTTGTCGTATTGAACGAGGCGATTATTTTCTGGTAGGTTCGCGAAAATTTGGCGGCCTACTTTAACTCCGTCAATATAGTCACCGCGCTTATCGGCCTGCAAAATGGCGATCGCCTCTTGCATCAGTTGAATTTCCCAACGGCCCAACTCCGCATAGACAAAAATATGGAAAATGCCGCCGGGGGCTAGTTTTTGCGCGAGGGCTTGAATTCCCTGAATTGGGTCGGGCATATGGTGCAAGACGCCGACGCAATTGATTAGATCAAATTCCCCTTCTAGTTCCGTTGCCTGTTCAATAGGTAAACGCTTAAAGGTGACTGGTGCGGTGTGGTGATCGCGTACCCCAGACTGTTGACAGCGTTTTTCGGCAACTTCTAAGGCCCCTTCACTGAGGTCAATGCCGACAATTTCAGCGGCTGGGTTTAAATGAATTAAATATTCCGTACCGACTCCCGTACCACAACCAGCATCGAGGATGCGAATTTTATCGGTGCTCGGTTTACGTCCAGTGCAAAAGTTGTAGGCGGCCTGCCAATGCCAACGCCAGTTATACCCTGGGGGCGGTTCATCCAACAGCGGCTCCGGCGGAAAAGGATAGGTATTGTAGAGATTTCGGACGGCTTGTTGGCGATCGCTAGGGTGAGTCATAGAGGGAAGGTCGCAAATAGATTAACTGGCTTGAAAACAGTACAGGTCACATTGTGCAACCTTGATCCCCAGTTTTTCTGAATTTTTGACATACTTCTTAATAAATTTCGTGTCCGGGCCGGAAACGTTCTACCCTAAAGTCTAGCTAACTGATAAACATCTCATTTAATAAAGCATTTGGGAGAAGCGATCGCCAAAGGGAACCCGAAAACTCTTGCTGACTTTCTCCCCAATTTCGCTATAAATTGAACATTTTTGATTGGAGATAGTTGAAAATCCATGACGATTAAGGCCAGCGGTGGAAGCTCTTTAGCTCGCCCCCAGTTATATCAAACCGTTCCCCTCTCCAACATTTCCCAGGCAGAGCAACAGGATCGCTACCTGGAATCTGGAGAACTAACGGCACTGAGAACGTTTTATGACTCTGGACTCAAGCGTTTGGCGATCGCCCAAGCGATTAAACTGAGTTCCCAGCTCATCGTCTCCCGTGCCGCGAACCGGATTTTTGCCGGTGGATCCCCTCTTGCTTACCTCGACCAACCGGAAACCGATACCGATGACAGCGATCTCGGCGTTTCCATGGCCGTCGGGGATGCCAGTGGCGCCACAGGGATCTTTGGTGGTGTCAAAAATTTGTTTCTCGGTTCTGGTGGCGGTAAGATTCCCGCTGGTTTCCGGCCAATCAGTGTTTCCCGTTACGGCCCCCGCAACATGACCAAGTCCCTGCGGGATATGGCTTGGTTCCTCCGCTACACTACCTATGCCATTGTGGCCGGGGATCCGAGCATCCTCGTGGTCAACACCCGTGGTCTAAAAGAAGTCATCGAAAATGCTTGCTCCATTCCGGCGACCATCGTGGCGATCCAGGAAATGAAAGCGGCTTCTTTGGATCTGTTCCGGGGCGATCGCGAAGCCCAAGAAACCGTGGTTCAGTATTTCGACGTGTTAATCACTGAAATGCAGACCCAAGTGCCCAACGATAAATTGCGCCAACGGCCTTCCATCGATGCCCAGGGTTTACAACTGCCCCAGAGCTACTTCAACGCCGCCGAAAAGCGTCAGAAGTTCGTGATGAAGCCTGGCTTGTCTGCCCTAGAGAAAAACTCAGTCGTCAAAGCCGCCTATCGCCAAATCTTTGAACGAGACATTACACGGGCCTACAGCCAATCCATTTCTTACCTTGAATCCCAAGTGAAAAATGGCGACATTTCCATGAAGGAATTTGTCCGTCGCTTGGCGAAATCCCCCCTTTATCGGAAGCAATTTTTTGAACCTTTTATCAACAGCCGAGCTTTAGAGCTTGCTTTCCGTCACATCCTCGGTCGTGGCCCCTCTTCCCGCGAAGAAGTCCAAGAATACTTTGCCATTGTCTCTAGCGGTGGTTTAGCAGCCCTGGTCGATGCTTTGGTTGATTCCCAAGAATATGCCGATTATTTCGGGGAAGAAACCGTGCCTTACCTCCGTGGTTTAGGCCAAGAAGCCCAGGAATGTCGTAACTGGGGCATGCAACAGGATCTGTTTAAATACAGCGCACCTTTCCGCAAAGTCCCTCAATTTATCACGACCTTCGCCAGCTATAATCAACCCCTACCGGATCAGCACGTATATGGCTCTGGTAACGATGCCTTAGAAATTCAATTTGGGGCAATCTTCCCGAAAGCAACCCGGAGTCCCAGCGCCAGCCCTGCTCCCTTTAATAAAGATACCCGGCGGATCTTGATTCACCGTGGCCCTGGCATTAACAACCAACTAGGTAATCCCCGTGCCCGCGCCACACAACCCGGCAGCCTTGGAGCCAAGGTATTCCGTCTCAATAACGAACTACCGTCAGGTAAGACTACCAACGTTAGTTTCTCGGAAAGTGCGACCCAAAAGGTCATTGAAGCGGCTTACCGTCAGGTCTTCGGTCGGATGGTCTATGCTGGCCAACGCCAGAAAGTGGCAGAGATCAAGCTCGAAAATGGTGAAATTACCCTGCGGGAATTCATCCGGGCCTTGGCAAAATCTGATGTTTTCCGGAATACTTACTGGTCTTCTCTATACGTAACCAAGGCTGTGGAGTACATCCACCGTCGTCTGTTGGGTCGTCCCACCTATGGTCGTCAAGAAATCAACAACTACTTTGATACCTGTGCGAAAAAAGGCTTCTATGCGTTGGTAGATGCGATCATTGATAGTAAAGAATACGAAGAAGCTTTCGGTGAAGATACAGTTCCCTACGAACGCTATCTGACTCCCGGTGGTTATTCGCTGCGTCAGACTCGCCCCGGTGCGCTCCGTGAAGATGTAGGGGCTAAGGTTCAGGTTGAGAAGACAGCTCGCTTTATTGAGTTGGGTACTTCTAGCACGAAGAATCTACCGGTGACGGATGTGGATGCTCGCCTCAAGCAAGGGGTTAACGTCCAACGTCAGCAAACGAAGGCCTTTAAACTCACGGATACCTTCAACAAGGTCGAACTGAAAACGGCGATCGCCGCGGCTTACCGTCAGATCTTTGAGCGGGACATCGAGCCCTATGTTGTCGATGCGCAATTTACTGCCCTCGAAAGTAAGCTGGGCAACCGCGAGATCAACATGAAGGAATTCATCGAAGGTCTGGGTTGTTCTGAGCTGTACCAGAAGGAATTCTATACTCCCTACCCCAACACGAAGGTGATTGAAATGGGAACGAAGCATTTCCTTGGTCGAGCTCCCTTAGATCAGCAGGAAATCCGTAAGTATAACCAAATCCTTGCTTCCCAAGGTCTGAAAGCCTTTATCGGCGCGATGGTTAACAGCATGGAGTACCTCGATAACTTCGGTGAGGATACGGTACCCTTCCGTCGCTTCCCGACTTTACCGGCGGCAAACTTCCCCAATACGGAACGACTCTACAACCAACTCACGAAGCAAAATCGTGATCTTGTAGTACCGAGCTTTGAGCCTGCGGTAAAACGCTAAAACACGAAAATTCGGTTAAGACCATAAAAACTGCCCCCCTTTCAAAATTAAGAGAGGAGGGCAATTTTTTAATTAGTTTTTTAGAGGATTATTTTGGGAAACCGACGGTTATTGATACTACTGGGAAATTTGTAAAACGTAGGGAGCGCGACCTGCATTGCCAGCTTGTTCAAAGTTGCCGATAAAGACTTGGTAGCGGCCTGGATTCCAAACACCAGCAATTTCGGCAGGAATCCCGCTAAAAGGATCGGCGATCGCACAGAAGGGATCTGCACTGGGATCATCGGCATTTTTGATCAGAAGCGTAAAGGGTCTGGAAACGCCACCGTTAGGATCGACGACGCTGAGATTGAGAGACATCAGGCCATTGCCATTAATGCGAAAGGTGTGGTTAGGGCGATTGGCAATCCAGCCACAAAAGTTACTATTGGTTGGCCCCCCAGCCTGGCCGGTGATTGTCCCGTTAAAGACTTCATTGGAGGTAATGGCTCCGTTAGCGGCGATCGTAAAGGTTTCCGGGCCGGCGATCGCCCCTTGAATACCACCAAGACCAGCAGCAATGGTCAGGAGCGTTGTTGCCCCAATAATGGTCGGTGCATAAAATTTTGTCATGGCTGTCCCCCTCCCCAGTTGGGTTATACCGTCAGAGGCTCCCTCGATAAAGTGAGCGTCTAGGCTCTATGAAAGAAAAGATTCCAGGAAAGTTCCACTACTGCTGTTTTGTGAAGGCTTGTTAAGCAAAAAGGACCTGAAACAGCGATGGCGATCGCCACCTTTAAGATCGATACCAAGCAAAAATAAACCATGGTTGAACATGGGAAGATTCGCAATTTGCCAATCGAGCGGTACCATTTTAAAGGGTTTGAGCGAAATTTCCCGTCACCTTATCATAAACAATTTGATCACCCTCCCCCAAAAGGAGCCGATTAGTAAGCATCTAAGGAGAAAATCCATGAGTCGCGTGTATGTCTTGCTGTTTAATGCCCGGACAGAAAATGAAGGGATTCACACACTCCAAACTGGCGATCGCAACAAAATTTTAATGTTTGAAGATGAAGATGACGCCACCCGGTTTGGGCTAATGTTGGAGGCCCAGGATTTCCCGCCCGTCTCCATCGAAGCCATGGATGAAGAAGACATTATCGAGTTTTGTCGGGATGCAGATTATGATTGGCAACACGTTGCCGCCGGTGAATTAGCCACGCCCCCCGAAGCGAATGTGACAGATTTAGCTTGGGATCCAGAGGGAAAGCAACAGCCAGCAGAGCAAGCCACAGCGTCAGAAAATGATTTGTCGGATACAGAATTAGACCGCATTCGACGTCAATTAGAAGGGCTTTTGTAGTGTATTTGGGAATAGATTAGATTGACAGCATCTTAAGGCCCAAGGCGATCAAAACCCCACCGCCAAAAAATTCTACCTTTTCACCTAAGTGCCCGGAAATGAGTTTGGCACAAAATAGGCCCCCATAGGTGGCACAAAAAGCAGCCAAGCCAATGCTGAGGGAGTAGGGCACAAGCGGTTTACCAATGAGGCCGAGGGAAACGCCCACCCCCAAAGAATCGATGCTGGTGATGCTAGAAATAAACAAAATTTTCCACAGGCTATGGATTTTGACGGATTCACCATCGTCATCGCCTGGCTTGGTTCGCATTTCTTGGTAAGCGTTGTAGCACATATGTCCACCCACCAAAACCAATAGGGCAAAGGCCACCCAATGATCGTAGGCCATAATTATAGTCTGGGCAAAACGTCCCAAAATGAAGCCGAGGGCGATCGCCACCCCTTCAGAAAGCCCCGAACTGAGCGCAAAAAATAAAGCCCGTTTTCCAGAAAAGTGGCGAATACCAAGGGCTAAGGCGGCGGAAAAAGAGTCAATACTGAGGACAAGGGCGAAAATAATAATGTCTGATTCAAAACCCATAAATGCCGTGGTGATCGCCAACTCGAAAGGAATGCATTTATTACTATAAACGAAAAATCGTGGGTCGATTTATCATAGTTTTTTCATTGTTTCCGAGTTCCACAAAATTATTTAAAAAATTCTTCCCAAAAAAGTAATTGCCTACAAATAAATCCTAATCCTCGTGAGACTGAGCGAAATAATAATCTGCTTTTTACTTGGAAAATGACGACTCTAGACTTATAAAAATCGGGTCTAAATAATCATTATATTGAGAGCATTTTAAGGCCCATAGCAATCAGAATACCACCGCCAAAAAACTCTACCTTTTCCTTTAATTGACTAGAGATTAATTGTGCGCAAAATAAGCCCACATAAGTAGCAAAAAAGGCTGATACTCCGATCCCCAGGGAATAGGGAATTAAGGGTTTGCCCATTAAACCAAGGGAAATACCAACCCCCAAAGAATCAACACTGGAAATGCTAGAGACTAGGAGGATTTTCCAAAGGCCATGAATTTTTCTGGATTCATCATCATCGCCTGGGAGTTTTTGCATTTCTCGGTAGGCGTTGTAGCACATGTGAACACCGATGAGGATCAAGAGAATAAAAGCAATTCCTTGATCATAGAAGGTGATGTATTGGGCGAAATTACCCAGGAGAAAACCGAGGGAAATAGCGCCGCCACCGGAGAAACCTGAACTGAGCGCAAAAAATAAGGCCCGCTTGCGGGAAAAATGGCGTGCTCCTAGTGCAAGGGCGACGGAAAAACAGTCAATACTCAGCACTAGGGCAAAGAGAAGAATATCTAAGTCAAAGTCCATGAAATCCCCTATGGGTACTTCCCTAAAAAGATTATGGCGATCGCCATCAACAAAAAAACAAAAAATTGAATTATTTGATTCTTATTTCCTACGAGTCTTAAACCTTAAAAAGCGGCTTTTAAATTCTCAGAAAGATAATCTGCTGTGGCTTCAACTAAGGCGATCGCATTTTCATAGAACATCCGCGTCGGGCCAAGCACCGCAACACTGCCAACGGGCGTTTTTTCCTGGTAATAATATGTGGAAATAAGGGCGCAGGTTTTCATGGGTTCTAGGGGATTTTCGGTGCCGATGTGAATGAGCGTCGGGCGATCGCCTGGTAAACCACTAAAAACCACCGGGAGTAGCTGTTCTTGTTTCGCCTCTAGCAAGTGCAATAGGGTTTGTAACTGCTCAATTTGGGAAAACTCAGGTTGCCGCAGCACTTCCGAAATGCCCCGTACCAGAATTGGCGTCGCAATCGTATTAGGCACAATCTGAGCAATCTTACCCAAAATCGTCTCCAATAACAGCTGACAATGGTGAAAGTCTTCGTCTAAAGCCTGGGGATCAAGGCTGGCAATTTCTTGGAGCGATCGCCCCTGGAGATGGTGATTTAAAAAATTCGATAGAATCTCTAGCTCATCGGGGTCACAGTCCAGGGTCAAGGACAACGATTGGGGTTGATAACTATCCGTCACCACAATCATCATCACCTTCTGATCCCCCAGGGGGAGCAACTGCAGATAGCGTAGGCGAGCATGGTTTTGATGGGGCACCGTGATTAGAGCAATATAACCACTTAACGTCGCCAGGATTTGCGTTGCTCGCTGGAGGGTCGCTTCTAGTCCCCAATACTCTGCAGCGGTCTGTTCCTGTAACGTTTGGCTCGCTCGTTTGCGGGTCTGGGAATTGGGGGTGACGAGCTCGTCCACATAAAAGCGATAGCCGGAATCAGAGGGGACTCGTCCCGCCGAGATGTGGGGTTGATACAAGAAACCTGCCTTTTCCAACTTGCCCATCACATTACGAATGGTGGCAGAACTGACCTGAAAGTCATATTCCTCCACAAGGGTTTTGGAGCCTACGGGTTCCGCTGTGGAAATGTAATGGTTGACCGTTGCTCGAAAAATATTTTGGTGACGGGGATTAAGAATTTTCTGAGCAACCATACGCCGACAGTAGTGCTTTCAATAACTAAGAAATATAAAAAAATAGTAAAAAAACTTGGCTTAACTTAAGAAAGATTTAAGGTCTAAGTTTGGGTTAGTATAGCTCATTCTTCCCTAGTAGCGCGGTAGGCTTTGATCCACAGAGAGGGTGTAAAGGTGAATCCCACCTTCAATATTGATCACTTGGGTAAAACCTTGTTGTTGCAGCCAATAACACATTTGCGCCGAACGTACACCGTGGTGACAAAGCACATAGGTTTCTGCCTGGGGGTCAAAGTCCACGGCAATGCGGGCAGCCCATTGTTCAAATTGACTCAGGGGTAAATTGGTAAAGCCTGGGAGAGCGACAATCTCTAGCTCATCGGGCTCACGCACATCAATGAGTTGCAAAGATTCGGTCGTGGCGACGCGCTGGGCAAAAACTGTGGGACTGACGGCCTGGAGTTGTGGGTTAGAACTAGGGTTGGTCATGGTCAAGCTACTGATAAAAAATTAAGAGGTGAGCATTTCTAGCATTTTCTGGCTGCGTTTGGGAATGCCAAGGCTGAATTGCTAGGGGATCTTCACCTTAGGGGGGTTCAAAGTTAAGGAGTATTGCAGTTCCCCCGGAGAGTCGGTCAAGAAAATTTGGGAATGGTACAAGTAACGTTAGAGGCGTTAGATCTTCTGTCCCACTTTTTGAAGATGGTACAGGGTAAAGCATTCTGCTTGGCGATCGCCTTTATTCTGCGTTAACGATTTATAAATATTGCATTTTTTAAGAAACAGCCATTAATTTTTTTGAGTTTGTATGAACTTTGCAAATTTTCCGTGGTTATCCACGATTATTTTATTTCCCATTATTGCGGCATTATTTTTGCCCCTCATCCCCGACAAAGATGGGAAAACAGTGCGCTGGTATGCCTTGACCATTGGCTTAATCGACTTTGTGATCATCGTGACAGCCTTTTACACGGGCTACGATTTTGGCAACCCGAATCTGCAACTGGTAGAGAGCTATACCTGGGTCGAAGCAATCGATCTGCGCTGGTCAGTGGGGGCCGATGGCCTTTCCATGCCCTTGATTCTTCTCACGGGTTTTATCACCACTTTGGCGATCTTGGCGGCCTGGCCCGTAAGCTTTAAGCCAAAGCTATTTTATTTCCTGATGCTGCTGATGTATGGCGGTCAAATTGCTGTCTTCGCCGTGCAGGATATGCTGCTGTTTTTCTTTACCTGGGAACTAGAACTGGTTCCGGTTTATCTGATTCTGTCCATTTGGGGTGGCAAAAAACGGCTCTATGCCGCAACGAAATTCATCCTCTACACCGCTGGCGGTTCGTTATTTATTCTGATTGCCGCCCTGACCATGGCCTTTTATGGGGATACGGTCACCTTTGATATGACGGCGATCGCCCAGAAAGACTTTGGCATTAACCTCCAACTGCTGCTTTATGGCGGCCTTCTTATTGCCTACGGGGTGAAGTTACCGATTTTCCCTCTGCATACCTGGCTCCCCGATGCCCACGGTGAAGCCACGGCCCCGGCCCACATGCTCCTCGCCGGAATTCTCCTAAAAATGGGCGGCTATGCCCTACTGCGGATGAATGCGGGGATGCTCCCCGATGCCCATGCCCTGTTTGGCCCGGTGCTCGTGATCCTCGGAGTCGTCAATATCGTTTATGCGGCTCTAACTTCCTTTGCTCAACGTAATCTCAAACGAAAAATCGCCTATTCCTCCATTTCCCACATGGGTTTTGTGCTAATTGGGATGGCTTCGTTCACTGATTTGGGGACGAGTGGTGCAATGTTGCAGATGATTTCCCATGGGCTCATTGGGGCGAGTCTCTTCTTTATGGTTGGTGCCACCTATGACCGTACCCACACCCTGATGCTCGATGAAATGGGTGGGGTCGGCAAAAAAATGAAGAAAATCTTTGCGATGTGGACGACCTGCTCGATGGCTTCCTTGGCACTGCCGGGGATGAGTGGTTTTGTTGCTGAATTAATGGTATTCGTCGGTTTCGCCACCAGTGATGCCTATAGCCCTACTTTCCGGGTGATCATTGTTTTCCTCGCGGCAGTGGGCGTCATTTTAACGCCGATCTATCTGCTTTCGATGTTGCGAGAAATCCTCTACGGCCCTGAAAACAAAGAGCTTGTGGCGCATGAAAAACTGATCGATGCTGAACCCCGCGAAGTCTTTGTGATTGCGTGCTTGTTGATTCCGATTATTGGGATTGGTCTGTATCCGAAGGCTGTGACCCAGATCTATGCTTCTACCACAGAAAATCTAACGGCGATCCTGCGCCAATCGGTGCCAAGTCTTCAGCAAACGGCACAGGCACCTAGCTTAGATGTTGCGGTTCTGCGTGCCCCAGAGATTCGCTAATCGTTCAAACTTGAGTCCATAATTTTTGCAAGGCGGTGTGTTAATGGGCACCGTCTTTTTTGTTAAGAAGATAGCGACGGCAATGGCAGCCTAACCACTCACAGAGAAGGTATCAGTTTCGCCGTACCAACCCGCTAAACTCTGGCCAGAAGCGACGGTGTAGGGAAGTGGGCAACCTTCTAGGGCTTCGCGCTCCGTTAAGGGGGTTTCGTCGATGAGGCTATAGTCTGGCTTCACGTAGGCGTGTTTTGTTTCGTCGTAGGCTAACACTTCGCCATTTTCGATGTTGTAGATCCAGCCATAGATTTTCAGCTTGCCCTGGTGGAGCCGCGATCGCACTACGGGATAGGTTTTGAGATTATCAATCTGGACAAGAACATTTTCTGCAACGAGGGTTTCGACCAGTTCTTCCCCTTCACAGTGGGGGTAAGTATCCCGGACGAGACGACGGGTGGCTTCGGCGTGCTTGAGCCAATCGTAAACCAAAGGCATATCCGCTTGGAGTTTGTTGAGCTTGAGCAACCCCTTCATCGCGCCACAGTGGGAATGGCCACAGACAATAATTTGCCGAATATCGAGGCCTTGGAGAGCATATTCTAGGGTGCCCCCTTCGCCACCATTGGCCGCACCATAGGGAGGAATAATATTTCCGGCATTGCGGATGACGAAGATTTCACCAATATCCGTTTGGGTAATCAGCGCCGGGTCAACGCGGGAATCGGAGCAACAAATGAACAGAACGCGGGGCTTTTGGCCGTGGGAAAGTTGTTCAAAAAGATCCTGGTGGCTCGCAACATAGCTTTGCTTAAATTTGTCCAGGCCGCGAATAAGTTTTTTCACTGTTCGATCGTCCGATGTCAAAACGAGGTGACTACTGAGGGATCATAGTAAACCAAAACAATCCATTTAGATAAATGAGGATGGCACATATTTTTCATAAGGTATACCAATCACCTGGGGAGATTTTTGGCGATCGCCGACTCAATAATCCCGTTAATTTCCCCCCTAGATGCCGCTAAAATAAGCTTGATTTAATCGGTCGAGCCTATGCCGGATTTAGCCATCCCCATCCTCAACGTTCAACACTTGACCCGGCGCTTCGGGGGCTTGGTGGCGGTGCATGATGTGTCTTTTCAGGTGGCCCCAGGGGAAATTTTCGGCTTGATTGGGCCGAATGGGGCGGGCAAAACAACTTTTTTTAATCTGTTGACCGGGATGATTCCCCCTTCCCAAGGAAACATTCTGTACCAAGGCCGCAAGATTCACGGTCTGGCTCCCCACCAAATTGCGGCCTCTGGTATTGCGCGGACGTTTCAAAATCTGCGCTTGTTTGGAAATTTGTCGGCCCTCGAAAATGTGGCGATCGCCCGCCATCTGCACCAAAAAAACAACATTTTTGAAGGAATTTTAGGTTTACCCAAAGCGAAAAAAGCTGAGCAAGAAACCTACGACCGAGCGAAGGAATTGCTAGATTTGGTGGGCTTAACTGGAAAATACCGTCAACAGGCAAAAAATTTTTCCTATGGTGATCAGCGGCGTTTAGAAATTGCCCGCGCCTTGGCTCTAGAACCCCAGCTTTTACTCCTCGATGAACCCGCTGCCGGGATGAACCCCAACGAAAAAGGCGCTTTGAGTGATTTGATTCGACAAATTCGGGCGCAATTTGACCTGACGATTCTGTTGATTGAGCACCATATTCCCCTGGTGATGGGACTGTGCGATCGCCTGGCGGTGTTGGATTTTGGCGAACTGATTGCCCTCGGTTTGCCAGAGGATGTAAAGGCAGATCCAGCGGTGATTGAAGCGTATTTGGGGGATGAGTAAATGTTGGAACTCATTGATGTCTCAGTCAATTACGGTGGTATCGAAGCCCTGAAAAATATCCACTTATCGGTCAATGCCGGGGAAATTGTCACCCTGATCGGCGCGAATGGAGCAGGAAAAACCACCACTCTCAAGGCCATTTCGCGGCTGGTCAATCTCCGCCAAGGCCGAATTCTGTATCACGGCACCGAGATCACCAAAAGTGCCCCCCATGCCGTTGTCAGGGCTGGCATTGCCCATAGTCCAGAGGGAAGACGAATTTTAGCGCGGCAAACAGTTTTAACGAATTTGGAATTGGGGGCCTACACGCGCCAGGATCGGTTAGGGATTAAAGCAGATCTCGAAAAACAATTTGCCATTTTCCCGCGCCTCGCAGAACGGAAAAATCAAATTGCGGGCACCCTCAGCGGTGGGGAACAACAAATGTTGGCGATCGCCAGGGCGGTGATGGGGCGGCCAAAACTTTTACTCCTTGATGAACCGAGTCTGGGTTTAGCGCCCCAAATTGTGAAGGAAATTTTTCAGGTGATTCAACAACTCCACGCCGATGGCACCACGATTCTTTTAGTCGAACAAAATGCGAGTCTGGCCCTCGAATGTAGCGATCGCGCCTATGTTTTAGAAGCGGGTTACCTTAAAATTAGCGGCAACGCCCGGGATCTACTCACCGATGAACGGGTTAAAGCAGCCTATCTTGGCTAGGTAGGTGCTCACTTCTTCCCTGCGGTACCCATTGTGAAAGCTGTTCGTTTTGTTCCCCTGCGCCCCAAGGCTTGGCAGAAGGTCATTCGTTTATTTTTCGCCACGGCGATCGCCTTGATCTTGGTGCGAAATGCGTTGCCTTTGATCAGACAGATTAGCTTTTTTGGCCTGTACCAAGTCGCCACCCCAGAGAAAGTTGTTGCTTTGACCTATGATGACGGCCCGGCACCGCCCTATACCGAAGCGATTTTAGAGATTCTCAACGACTACCAAGCGAAGGCCACCTTCTATGTGGTGGGGCAAAATATCGAACTCTATCCAGACACCATCCGCCAAACCATCGCCGCTGGCCATGAACTGAGTAACCATTCCTACGAACACAAATACATGGCCTTCCGTTCCTGGGACTACATCACCAACGAAGTGGACAAAACGGATCAACTGCTGCGGAATTTGGGGGTCACGGGCCAGATCGATTTTCGGCCGCCCTGGGGTCGTCGTTTTCTTCTGCTTCCCCTTTATCTCCATCAGCAACAGAAACGCCTCGTGATTTGGGATGTGGATTCTTTTGATTGGGAAATTGAGGCTAGTCCTACGGACATTGCGGCACGGGTCATTGGGGCTGTACAACCCGGATCGATTGTTTTGATGCACGATGGTGGTGGCGATCGCCAACGCACCGTAGAAGCGACAGATTTGATTTTGAGTCAGTTGACCGAAGCTGGCTATCGCTTTGTGACCGTGGCTGAACTCTTTGAATTGTCCTAAAAAAATTAAGCCGATTGCACCGAATCTATTTCCCCCTGCAAAGGACAAACGCAAGTCTCTTGTTCCAACCATTGGGAGCCAACTTGATGGAGGGCGGTCATCACCGGCTGAATTTCTCGTCCCTTTGCTGTTAACGAATATTCCACCCGGGGGGGGATCTCTGCGTAAATGCGCCGTTCCACCAGGCCATGGGCTTCTAGTTCTCGCAGGCGCACCATTAACGTTTTGGTACTGATCCCCGGTAAAGCCTTAAGCAGTTCATTGGTGCGGCGATCGCCTGTAAAAAGCTCCCGCAACACTAAAATTGACCATTTATTTCCCAACAAATCCACCACAAATTGGATCGGACATTGGAAATTAACATCATTACAAGGGTTGGGGTCAGTCATTGGCCAAACATACTTCATTGCTAAAACTTTAACATTTCTTCAATGTCCCCGGAATCCTAACAAAGGCAACATTTTTTTACCCCAGGTAACTATAGGCTAGCCGGAGAAACCCTCTTGAAACTTCAGGATAATTCCGAAAAGATGAATCCCAGAAAGATTTAAAAAACACCTTTTAATCAGCCTATGGTTACGCTCACTGACCAGCCGAGTCCAGAACTTCTCAGACCAGGGGTTAAAAAACCAGTTCAAGAAACCCTCCTAACACCCCGCTTTTACACCACGGATTTCGATAAAATTGCCAACATGGTGCTCTCTTCCCACGAAGAAGAAATTTTGGCGGCCCTCGAAGAATTGCGGGCCGATTATAACCGCAACCATTTCATCCGTGACGAAAGTTTTGAGCAATCTTGGGATCATTTTGATGAAAAAACTCGCAGCATTTTCATTGACTTTTTAGAACGTTCTTGTACTTCTGAGTTTTCTGGCTTTCTTTTATTTAAAGAGCTTTCCCGCCGCCTCCGCGATCGCAGTCCGATTTTGGCCGAAGCTTTTCACCTGCTGGCCCGGGATGAGGCACGCCATGCGGGATTTATCAACAAATCAATGGTGGACTTTGGGCTTTGTTTAGACCTGAAATATCTCACCCAAAAACGAACCTATACTTTCTTTCCGCCGGAGTGGGTAATTTATACCGTTTACCTGTCAGAAAAGATTGGCTATTGGCGTTATATCCTCGTGTATCGCCACCTGGAGAAACACCCAGAACACAATATTTATCCGCTGTTTAAGTATTTTGAAAGCTGGTGCCAGGACGAAAACCGCCACGGAGACTTTTTTAAAGCCCTATTGCGATCGCAAAAATCCCTCTGGAAAACTTGGCAATCTCGCTTGTGGTCGCGCTTTTTCTTGTTAACGGTATTTGTCACCCATTCCCTGACGACCCTGGAGCGGTCTGATTTTTACGAGATGATTGGCCTTGATGCCCACCAATACAATCGGGACGTGATTCGCAACACCAACGAAACGTCTCTACGGGCTTTCCCGGAAGTGCTCGACACGAACCATCCGCAGTTTTTCCCCCGCTTAGAAGCCTGCGCCGCCGCCAATGAGCACCTAAAGGCGATCGCCACCAACGGCAACCCCAAAGTGATTCAGTTTTTCCAAAAAATCCCCTGGATCACCAACATCGTTTGGCATATGGCTTTGATCTTCTTCACCAAGCCTGTGGATGCCGAAGCCCTACGGGCCGAGGTTCACTAAAAATTCCCCTCAGCATTTTTCCGCTTATTTACCCCATGGAGTAGCCATGACGACCCTATCCCAACGCCTCCGCTTTGGTACCCAAACCTCCCATACCCTCTCAGAAAATACAGCTTTTATGAAGTGCTTTTTGAAAGGCATTGTGGAGCGGCAACCCCTCCGGAAATTGATGGCCAATTTGTATGCGGTCTATTACACCCTGGAGACGGCTTTTGAACAGTACAAAGACCACGAAATTCTAGGGGAAATCTATTTCCCGGAGTTGAACCGAGTGCCCCATCTGGAAGAGGATCTTGCCTTTTACTACGGTGAGCATTGGCACAGGCAACTGGAACTACTCCCGGCGGGTAAAGTCTACCAAGCGCGCTTACAAGAACTGGCCGCCACTGATCCGCTGCTCCTGATTGCTCATGCCTATGTGCGCTATATGGGAGATCTGTCTGGGGGTCAGAGTTTAAAGAATATTATCCGCTCGGCCTTAGCGTTACCCGATGGTCAGGGCACCAGATTTTATGAATTTGACTCTTGGCCGACCCCAGGCGATCGCCGCAATTTCAAGTTGCAATATCGAGACGCCCTGGATCGGTTGAATTTAGACGAAGAAACCATCCAAAAGATTATCAACGAAGCCAATTATGCCTTTGCCCTCAACCGGGATGTGATGCACGAGTTGGAGCCAGACGTAAAGGCTGCCATCGGCGAACACACCTTTGATTTGTTAACTCGCCAAGACCGCCCGGGCAGTACCGAAAACCGCGATCGCCAGCCCGATGATCCGGCCCTTATCGCGTCTTCCTAGAACCAGTTTTAATCCTCTATTCCTACGAGTTTCCCCGAGCGCTTTTAAGTATCGTTTGAAAGCATTATTTCTCACTGAGATTAGAAGTGCTAGGGGATTTTTTTTGAAAAATCAACTTTAATTAATCTCTTTTTCCGATGAATTTAGCCTGTCAAAATGTCCGCTTTAATGGGCCGCTCCTCCAAAAATATAATCAAGCGGTTCCCCGCTACACCAGTTACCCTCCCGCAACGGAATTAACCCCTGATTTTGAGGGGAATCTTTTCCGCCAGGCGATCGCCATGGGGAATTATAAAAAAACGCCCCTTTCCCTCTACTGCCACATTCCCTTTTGTGAAAAGCCCTGCTATTTCTGTGGCTGCAATACGATCATTACCCAGTACAAACCGGCGGCGGCTACCTATCTGGACTACCTGATTCGTCATATTCAACAGGTTGCCCCCCTCGTCCAAGGCGATCGCCTGGTGCAACAACTCCACTGGGGTGGCGGCACACCCAATTATTTAAACTTGGAGCAAGTGACGCGTTTGTGGCAAACCCTCCAGGACAATTTTCAATTTGCGCCCGATGCGGAGATTTCCATCGAGATCAACCCCTGCGAGGTGAGTCGCGAGTATATTTTTGCCCTGCGCCAACTGGGGTTTAAGCGGATCAGCTTCGGCATCCAGGATTTTAACCCCCAGGTGCAAGCGGCGGTAAATCGCATCCAACCGGAGGAAAAACTCTTTGAGGTGATGGCCTGGATTCGGGAAGCAGGTTTTGAAAGCGTCAATGTAGATTTAATCTACGGCCTGCCCTACCAGACCCTGGCGACGTTTACAGAAACTGTCCAGAAAACGATCCAACTGAACCCCGACCGCATCGCCGTCTTTAGCTTTGCCTATGTGCCCTGGTTGAAACCTCTGCAAAAACGGATGCCCGAAGCGGCGATGCCCCCCACCGCCGAAAAGCTGGAAATCCTCAAGATGACGATCGCTAACCTCACTTACCACGGTTATGTATTCATCGGCATGGATCACTTTGCCAAGCCCAACGACGAATTGGCGATCGCCCAACAGGCCGGGGAATTGCACCGGAATTTCCAAGGCTACACCACGAAGCCGGAATCGGATCTTTTAGGGTTTGGCATGACTTCGATCAGTATGCTCCAGGATGTGTATGTCCAAAACCACAAACGCTTAAAAGATTTTTACGCGGCCATTGATCAACGGGTTCTCCCCATCGAAAAGGGTGTCCAGCTCACCCAGGATGACCTGATTCGCCGCACCGTGATTATGGAATTAATGTGTCAGTTTCGCCTGTCGGCCCCGGCGCTGGAGAACAAATATCACCTGGGCTTTGATTTGGACTTTAACGACTATTTCCAAGCCGAATTGAATGCTTTAAATGATTTGGAAGCCGATGGGTTGATTCACCGTTCCGGGGATGGCTTCCAGGTGACGCCCAGCGGTCGGCTCTTGATCCGCAATATTGCGGCGGTGTTTGACACCTACCTACAACACAAAACTGAGAAAACTTTCTCCAAGGCGATTTAGCGATCGCCACCGTTTCCCCTGGGGCGGATCATCAACCGGGTTCGCCCCATTGTCTTGTTTTATTGTTTGAGAATTCATGACCCAATCTGTGCAACAACTCCCCCAAAAACCAACCCTAGACTGGGTTGCCGTGTTCTTTTTTGGCGCGGTTCATCTCCTGGCCCTTGGTTTGGCCCCCTTCTTTTTCTCTTGGTCGGCGATCGCCGTTTGTCTGTTTCTCCACTGGCTCTTTGGCAGTATTGGCATTTGTTTGGGCTACCATCGCCTCTTGAGCCACCGCAGTTTCAAAGTCCCGCAATGGCTGGAATATACCCTGGCGTTTATCGGTGCCCTTGCTCTCCAGGGTGGCCCTATTTTTTGGGTGGCGGGCCACCGGCTGCACCATGCCCACACGGAAGATGAAGTTAAAGACCCCTATTCCGCAAAACGGGGTTTTTGGTGGAGCCATATGCTCTGGATTTTCTACCCCGATCAACAATTTTTTGATGCTGACCAATACAGCCGCTATGCCCAGGATCTCGCGAAACAGCCCTTTTACCGTTGGCTAAACCGCAATTTCCTACTGCTACAAATTCCCTTGGCGATCGCCCTTTATCTCCTCGGCGGTTGGTCTTGGGTCGTGTATGGGATGCTGGTGCGGGCGGTGTTGCTATGGCATAGCACCTGGTTTATCAACTCTGTCACCCATGTGTGGGGCTACCGCAGTCACGCAAGCGACGATAATTCCCGCAATCTCTGGTGGGCGGCAATTCTCACCTATGGCGAAGGCTGGCATAACAACCACCATGCCTATCCCAATGTGGCGAAAGCCGGTTGGCGCTGGTGGGAAATCGATGTTACCTGGTGGGCCATCTGGCTCCTACAACGGCTTGGTCTCGCCACGAAAGTCATTTTGCCGCCAGCCGTCGTCACAGAATAAATTTGCGTTTGATCATTACCGCCAATTCAAAAAAATAACCCCCCATTTTCCGTTTGGCATGGGGGATTTTTGTAGCAATATCAATCGTGGTTAGCCTAGCGAATCCCAAGCAATTCCACATCAAAGATCAAAGTGGCATTGGGGGGGATCACACCACCAGCACCACGGGAACCATAGCCCAGTTCCGCGGGAATAATCAGCGTGCGCTTACCACCAGGCTTCATGGTAATGACACCTTCGTCCCAACCTTTAATCACTTGCCCAACACCGATCACAAAAGAAAAGGGTTCATTGCGCTTGACGGAGCTGTCAAACACGTCGCCGTTTGTCAGTTTGCCAGTGTAATGAACCGTCACCATTTCCCCTTCCATGGGGGATGCCCCTTCACCGACAACTTCATCGATGTACTGGAGGCCGGATTCGGTTGTGACTGCTTTTGATAAATCAATATCCATATCTTTGAGTTCCTCGGTGGGATTGGCGGCAATTTGTACCACTGGACTGGTCGAGTCGAGTTCAGCGGCGATCGCCGTTTGGCTGGTCCCATTAAAGACCGCAGACAAGATTAACATAACCCCACAGATAACGATGACCCCAAAACTAAGCCAAATTTCTCGCATGGATGTTCATTCACTCCCAGATTTACAAACAGTGTGCATTGCTTTCCTATCTTACCGGGCCTATCGCCACTGCTTATTTTCCAGTTCGCGCACCTGCCGCTCTAAACGATCAATGCGACCGCGCAGTTCATCCATTTCTGACTGACGAGGCACCCCAAGATCCCGCAAAATATTCCGCACCTGCCGCTCGAAATAAGCCTCTGCATTGCCCTGTTCGAGTTTGAGTTGGTTCATCATGTCATCGAGCATTGTTTTGGCCTGCTCTGGGTTGATCGTCCCTTCTTTTACCCACTGGTCACTGGCTTCTTTGACTTTTTCGGCGACGATCGAGGTGGTCCCAATCCCAATCATCAGCATTTGTTGCAGGAAGTTGTTGTTGTCCATGGTGTAGTCTGTCTCGTCTTCAGTATGGGTTTCCCTAAATGGTTTCAACCTTAAGCTAGAATAGCTTAGCGAATTTGAACCTAGTTATATTCTAATGATGCCTGCTTCTTCTGAGTCCCCCCGGATTGCCACCGTTGCCCGGGTGACGGGTGAAACCAATGTGAAAGTAACAGTAAATCTGGATGGGACCGGCAAGTGTGAGGTGAATACTGGAGTGCCCTTCCTCGACCACATGCTGCATCAGCTTTGTTCCCATGGTCTATTGGATCTGCACATCCAGGCCCAAGGGGACTATGAGATTGACGACCACCACACCAACGAGGATGTGGGCATTACCCTGGGGATGGCGATCGCCAAAGCCATTGGTGAGCGCAAAGGGATCCAGCGGTTTGGTCATTTTGTCGCGCCCCTCGATGAGGCCTTAGTACAGATCGCCTTAGATTTTTCTGGTCGGCCCCACCTCAGCTATGGTTTAGAAATCCCCACGGAACGGGTCGGCACCTACGATACCCAACTGGTGCGGGAATTTTTTGTGGCGATCGTCAACCATGCCCAAATGACGATCCACGTGCGCCAACTAGACGGTATTAATTCCCACCACATCATTGAAGCGACTTTTAAAGCCTTTGCCCGGGCGATGCGCATGGCCCTGGAAATTGACCCCCGTCGAGCGGCAACGATCCCTAGTTCTAAAGGGGTTCTTTAGGCTCTTTCTAAAATTTTTATTCCCAACATTTGCAAGCAAATTTTCACAGCTAAAGTGTATTGGGGCATTGCTTCGCTCCTCTCCCCTTGCGGAAAGGTTAAGGTACACTTTTCTGAAGAATTGGCTCATTTAATCAAGAATGCTCACGGAAAACCCACCTACCTCTAGTCCGAAAGCTACCCGTCGTCTTTGGCTTGCGGCGATTAAACCCCCCATTTATACGGTGGCGGTGACCCCTGTGATCGTGACAACGGCAGCGGCCTATGGGGAATTTGGGGTGTTTGACCCGGTGCGGTTTGGGCTTTTCCTGGGGGCGGCAATTTGCTTAATTGCTTGGATGAATCTCAGTAATGATGTGTTCGACGCGGACACGGGCATTGATGTCAATAAAGCGACTTCGGTGGTCAATCTCACGGGCGATCGCCAACTGGTTTTTGGCATTGCCCTCGGTTTTTTGGGTCTGGGAATCACCGGAATTGCCCTAATCAGCTATCTCCAGCAGGATTGGATGGTGTTTAATTTGTTGCTCCTGGCAACGGCGATCGCCTATACCTACCAGGGGCCACCGTTTCGGTTGGGTTATCTCGGCATTGGCGAGTTTGTCTGTTTTCTCGCCTATTGGATTACGGGGTTGGGAGTCTTTTATAGCCAAGCCCAAACCCTCACGCTCAATGCGGTCTGGGCCTCGGCTTGGGTTGCTTTGACGACGAGTATTATTTTGTTTTGCTCCCATTTTCACCAGGCCGAAGATGACCTAGCCGCCGGGAAAAAATCGCCCATTGTCCGCCTCGGCACCTACCAAGGGGCGCAGGTATTGACCTACAGCCTGGGAGCCGTTTTAGTTTTGACCTGCCTATTAGTGGCTGTCGGCACCTGGTCGCCCTGGATGCTCCTCACGTTTGCCAGTGCCCCCTTTGCCCTGAGTCTGATCAACCATGTCCGCTTGAACCATGACCAACCCGACAAGGTTAGTAACTGCAAATTTTTTGCGGTCAAGTTTCACTTTGCCAGCGGTCTGTTGTTGGCGATCGCCTATGTTTTGTCCTATTACAACCTCGAATTTCTCAGCGTTACGGGCTTGGGTTATTAGCGATAGTTCGTAAACTGAATCGGCATCGGGAAATCTAAATCCCGCACCGCCTGCATTACTGCCTGGAGGTCATCCTTTGACTTGCTCGAAATGCGGACAGCATCTCCTTGGATCGAAGCCTGCACCTTTTTAAAATCTGTTTTGACCATCTTGGTGATTTTCTTCGCATCATCCTTAGAAATGCCCTGGCGCAGGGTGATCACTTGGCGCACACGGCCACCACTGGCGGATTCTGCCTCGCCATAATCAAAAAGTTTCGGTGACAGATTCCGTTTAATGGCCTTGGTGACCAGGATAGTTTGCACTGCATCGAGGGTAAAATCGCTGGCAGTATTAATTGTGATGGTGTTTTCTCCCAGCTCAATGGTGGTCTTGGTATCCTTGAGGTCATAGCGCGTGTTGATGTCCCGGAGAGCTTGATCAATGGTATTGACCACTTCCTGACGATCAAAATCACTCACCACATCAAAGGAATTTGTAGAAGCCATAAAGATACTTAGCTGAATTCAACAGATGAAAATTTCAAGGTTCACATTGGCCTGTAAACGTTGTGCGAGGCCCTGGGGATTTTCCTAGAGGCTTTGGACGGCGATCGCACTCAAGGCAAAAAGCGTAATGTTGGCGATATTTCCCACGGCAAACATCATCGAACGCAATACTGGAATGTTGAGGATGTAAAACAACGGGTAGAGGGTTCTCGCCACCAAAAAGGCGATCGCCGCAATTTTTGCCCAGGGAGAATCCACCCCCGTTACCAACGCAGACAAACAAGCAACACCATAAACCGCCAACGCTTCAAAAGCATTTTGGTGCGCCCAATTGGCCCGCTGCGCATAATCTGGCAATAGATCTACCGTTGCCCTAGGCCGCCGAAACATCTCCAGGCGATCGCTCATTTGACCAGCCAGTTTAACCCGCGCATAGCCCACCACCCCATAGGGCAGATAAACCAGAAATACCGCGCCGATCAACGAATAGATAAGGACAGCAGAAACAGACAGATTCATGGATTAATCCTAAACAACTGGGCAAATGGGTAGCACAAAAAAATTAATCGAAATAGAAGAGGGTGACAAGTTTTCGCTGTTCTTCTGCTTCTTGGCAGGTTTGCAGGAGGGTGTCACTGTCATGGAACGCAAAACAAATAAGCTGTTGGCAGCGGGAAATAATTTCACTATTACACAGGCTGCTGGCTTCTCCCAGAGAAAGTTCATCATTCTCGGGATGCTCTACCAGATGCACGACCTTTTCGAGTTCCACACGGGATTCACGGGGTTGCTTTTCGAGGCTCTGGGGCAGAATTACAGTTAAAAGGCTCGAATCAGCCCGCATTACACCCTTAATCGCCGCTGAGTTTGTCCCCGTTGCGCCGGAGGTGATAATTCGATTTCCCCCTAGGGCTAGGGCATAGCTCATCATTTCGATCAGGTGCTGGTGGGTAATCGGGACATGCCGAGAACCGAGAAGAGCAATGCGCTTAGAGCCAGTTTGTTGAATGGCAGCTAGCTCCTGTGCCAGGGTGTCAAGGGTCGGAATATCTAAAGATTGACTCAAAGATCGTAAGGGGACTCGATAGCCTGAATAATCGATGCCATTTTAATCAAACATCCCTGATAAAGCAATCCTTCTGTTTTTCTTTGCCGAGATGCTTGCATATTCTTAAATGCTAGTGCTACATTTATATACTGTTTGCAACCCGGACGTATAGCTCAGTTGGTTAGAGTACATCGTTGACATCGATGGGGTCACTGGTTCGAATCCAGTTACGTCCATACACAAGAAATAACCCCTAGCCGTTTCCCGACCAGATACTGGCGAGTTCGGGTCGGAAAATGTCCTGTCTCGTTTTTCTAGCCCATTAGCGCTATGATTTTACGGCACCTAGGGGGCGATCGGCGATCGCCTATGGTCTTTTCCAGTGATTGAGCCGCTGTCTGGCCGATACTGATTCAACCAGAGGAGCTGTGCCCATTGACTTGAGGTTGTGAAAATGGGACTGGTGATTCTCATTCTCAATGCTCTAAATACTGGGGCAAAAATACCGGGATTGACAACATTAGGCTATATTTCTGCATAACAAAATTAGAAAACTCCTTTATTATTCCTTAAGGTCAGGCTCCACAACTGTTGCGTCCCCTTAGCTTTTGATTTACTGCTTTATGACGTTTCTCCAGCATTCTATCCAGGCACAAGCATCGTTGCTCGATATCCTCAATGAGCGGGCACGCAGCCAACCCAATGCCCAAGCCTATGTTTTTTTAGAAAATGGAGAAACTGAATCTGGTCACCTCACTTACCAAGAATTAGCGACCCAGGCAAAGGCGATCGCCTCCCATCTGACCCCCTGGCGTGGGGAACGGGCATTGTTACTGTATCCGTCTGGATTGGCGTTCATCACAGCATTTTTGGGGTGTCTTTATGCCGGGGTGATTGCGGTGCCTGTCTATCCGCCGAAGCGCAACCAAAAGTTATCGCGCCTGTTGGCGATCGCCGATAATGCCCAGGCCAAACTTGCCCTAACCACCGAGGCCTTGTTAGGAGATATTCAACAAAGATTTGCCCAAGCAGAGCCGTTTCAGGATTTAACCTTTTTGGCGACGGATACTTTAAAACAAGCTCCCCAAGGCTTCAAGCCCCAGGAGATTCAGGGGGATGATCTGGCATTTCTGCAATACACTTCTGGCTCCACAGGGACACCCAAGGGCGTGATGGTTTCCCACCGGAATATCCTCCACAACCAGCGACTGATTCAAACCGCCTTTGGCCATAGCGAAAAGAGTATCGGGGTCGGTTGGCTGCCCCTTTTCCATGATATGGGTCTCATTGGCCATGTACTCCAGCCGCTTTACGTGGGCTTTCCCAGTATTTTGATGCCTCCGGTGGCGTTTTTAACTAATCCTCGTCGCTGGCTCCAGGCGATCGCCAAGTATCGGGCTACGACCAGCGGTGGGCCAAATTTTGCCTATGATCTATGTGTTGATCGCCTAACGGACAGTGATCTAGCCGATCTAGATTTAAGCAGTTGGAATCTTGCTTACAGCGGTGCAGAACCAGTGCGGGCGGCGACCCTCGAAAAATTCAATCAAAAATTTGCCCCCTGTGGTTTCCGGCCAGAGGCCTTTTATCCCTGCTATGGCATGGCGGAGGCGACCCTATTCATTACGGGGGGTGATAAGCAGCAAGCCCCGATCACCACCAGTTCGTCCGAAGAGTCAGACAATTTATTTGTTAGTTGTGGCCAACCCTACCATGACACCCAGGTGGCGATCGTTGATCCGGAATCTTTTGCCCCTTGTCCTGAAGGGACGACTGGGGAAGTGTGGGTGCGGGGGGACAGTGTCGCCCAGGGTTATTGGAATGCCCCCATTGCCACCCAAGAAACCTTTACGGCAACTCTCAATCACCATCAAAAATCTTTCCTGCGCACTGGTGATCTCGGTTTTATCGCCGCAGGAGAACTGTTCATTACCGGTCGCCTCAAGGATTTAATTATCGTCCGGGGAAAAAATCACTATCCCCACGACATCGAGCTCACGGCCCAACAATCCCACCCAGCTCTCCGGGAAAATTGCGGGGCGGCCTTCACGGTAGAAATTGACGGTACAGAACGCCTAATGCTGGTGCAAGAGGTAAAACGAACCTTTCTCCGAAATCTGGATGTCGAGGCGATCGCCCAAAAAATCCGTCAGGCGATCGCCGCAAACCACGAACTACAAACCTATGGCATCATCCTGATTAAAACCGGTAGCATCCCAAAAACGTCCAGCGGTAAAATCCAACGACACCGTTGCCGTCAGGCGTTTCTGGCCGATGAGTTGATGGTTGTGGGCCGCAGCGTCCTGGGTGAAGTAGATCATGTTTCCGCCCAAAGTTTTAATCCTCCCCAGAAACAACAACCCTCCCAGTCGACCACTGACTTAATTAAGCCCCTCCGCGAACAATTGGCCCAAGCCCTCTCGTTGCCCCTTGATACTATCCAAGACGATCAGCCCATCGCCGCTTTGGGCCTAGATTCCGTGCAAGTTGTTGAAATCAAGCATTACATCGAGCAAAAATTCGACTTAACAGTGCCCCTTGAAAAATTTTTTGAGGATCTTACCGTTGCCCAACTCGCCCAAGATATCCTGACTCTAGCTAATCTCCCCCAAGAATCCCAACATCACCAAAACGGACATTTCCCCCAAGCGACTCAGCTAGAAGCAGAGGGCATCGATCTCGACCAACGGTTGCGCCTCGCTTATAAACCAAGCCGCAATGTCCTCGATAAAGCCAGGGAGTTTAACCTGCCGGATCAATTGCGAGCCAATGATCTACTGCCCTATTTCCGAGCCCTTGAACGCAATGAAGGGGCCACCTGTATTTTTGAAGGGCGACAACTAATTATGTTGGGCTCCAATAATTATCTGGGGCTGACTGCCGATGTCCGAGTACGAGAAGCCACTGCCAAGGCCGCTCTAGAAGAAGGGCCGAGTTTAACGGGATCACGACTACTCAATGGTTCGACCCGCCAACACCGAGAATTTGAGCGAAAACTTGCCGCCTTCGTCGGTCATGAGGATGCTTTAGTCTTTACCACGGGATATCAGGCGAATTTAGGCTTTATTTCCGCCTTGATGAACGAAAATACAACGATGATCCTCGACAGTGAGGCCCATGCTTGCATTTACGATGGGGCGTTTATGAGTCGCTGCCGGGTAGTTCAATACCAGCACAATGACCTGCAAGATTTAGAACAAAAATTGATCCAGGTGACGCCAGAGTCCGCAACAATGGTCACGATTGATGGTCTGTATTCAATGACGGGGGATATTGCTCCCCTACCAGAAATTCGGCAATTATGCGATCGCCATGGGGCTACCCTCGCAGTAGATGATGCCCATGCTCTGGGTGTTTTGGGAAAAACGGGCCGGGGAACGGAGGAGCATTTCGGGATGATCGGCAGCAGTGATATTCTTTGCGGCACTTTTTCCAAGAGTTTGGCTTCCATTGGCGGTTGGGTCGCCGCCGAAGCAAAGGTGATTGATTGGATTCGTTTTAACGGGCGGTCAATGTTATTTTCGGCTTCTATACCCCCCACCTCCTTGGCTGCGGCTGCCACGGCCTTGGATATTTTGATCGCCGAACCCTGGCGGGTGCAAAAGCTCCATGAAAATGCCCAATATTGGCAACGGGGGTTACAGTCCCTTGGGTTTACCGTTGGCACTGCGCAAACGCCGATTATTACGGTACACATTGGCGATGATTTTAAATGTATGCAGTTCTGTAAGGCGCTACTAGAGGCGGGAGTTTATGTGAATGCGGCGGTATATCCGGCGGTGCCTCGTAATAAAGCCGCCCTCCGCACCAGTGTGATGGCGACCCACACCCAGGAACATTTAGACAAAGCCCTCGCAATTTTTGCGGAAGTCGGTCAGCAATTTCTGGCTGAAATCGAGGCTGAATAGATGCGACACGCAATTATTACGGGGGGATCGAGTGGGATTGGTTTGGCGATCGCCTGTCAGTTAGCTCAACAGGGGAATGTCAATCTTTCAATCATTGCCCGCAGTCCCACTAAGCTCCAGGTAGCGCAAACTCGGATTCAAGAAGCTTCTACCGATGTCCAGCAGCAATGTTTAACCCTCAAGGCAGATGTGGCCCAACGTAGCAATATTGAACAGGCGATCGCCACAGCCATAGAAAAATTTGGAGCGCCGGATTTATTAATCACCTCAGCGGGAATGGCTCACCCCGGTTATTTTCAGGAACTGCCCCTGGAGATTTTTGAACAAACCATGGCGGTAAATTATTTCGGCACGTTGTATGCGATTCGCGCTGCTCTCCCAGCAATGAGTGCCCAAAAACGGGGCCAAATTGTGATGATTTCTTCTGGAGCGGGTCTAGTGGGTTTGTTTGGCTATACCCCCTACAGTCCGAGTAAATTTGCCCTGCGGGGTCTGGCGGAATCTCTCCGGGGAGAATTAAAGTCCCAGGGGATTCAGGTGGCGATCGCCTATCCGCCCGATACCGATACCCCCCAACTGGCCGCCGAAAATTTGACAAAACCGCCGGAAACCAAGTTAATTACAGAGACCGCCCAAATGTGGACAGCAGAACGGGTTGCCGCCACCATTCTCCGGGGTATCCAGCGACAACAATTCGTTATTACCCCTGGCTTGGAAATGCAACTACTTTATCGCCTCCATAGCCTGCTGGCCCCCGTCCTGCAATGGTATTTTGATCGACTGGTGGCCCGCGCCCGCCAACACTAAATCTTTATCCCTTTCCTTTACCCTGACCCCATGGGATCGCCCACCATGACCCATTCTGCGAAAACCATTGTTGATCTGCTTCGTCACCGCGTTGACAGCACCCCCGACCGCACCGCCTATCACTTTATTTCAGGCGAAGATAACCTCACAACCCTGACCTATGCCCAACTAGAGCACCAGGTAAAGGCGATCGCCGCCCATTTGCAAAACTTTATCGAACCGGGCAATCGCCTTTTGTTAGTGTTCCCCTACTCGGCGGGCCTCGAATTTGTTGCTAGTTTTTACGCTTGTCTCTACGCCGGGGCGATCGCCGTCACCATTAACCCCAGTCGCAGTGATGATGCCCTCGAAAAGCTCATGGAACGGGTAGAAGATTGTCAGGCCAAGGGAATCCTCACAACCCGCGCCCTCATTGACTATTTCCAAAAGAAACTCACTAAAGCCCCCCGCCAGGCCGCTGGTCTTGTGCGCAAATTTAGCCAAGTCAAAGTAATTGCGATGGATGAAATTCCCGCAGATCTCGCAGCAGACTGGCAAGCCCCCAACATTACCGACGACACCCTCGCCTTTTTGCAATACACCTCCGGCTCCACAGGGAAACCCAAAGGCGTGATGGTCACCCATGGTAATGTGCTCCATAACTCCGCCGTGATCTACAAATCCTTTAGCCACAGTCCCGAAACCCGGATGGCCAGTTGGCTCCCCATGTTTCACGATATGGGCTTGATCGGCGGTGTTCTCCAGCCCTTCTACGGCAACTTTGAGGCCTTTCTGATGTCTCCCATCGAGCTAGTACAAAAGCCTGTCCGGTGGCTAGAGATCATCTCCCAGCACCGCATCACCACCAGTGGTGGCCCGAACTTTGCCTATGATTTGGTTGCTCGCCAAGTCACCCCAGAACAACTCAAAACCCTCGATCTCAACTCTTGGGATGTGGCCTATAGTGGCGCTGAAACTGTCCGGGCCAGTACCCTCGAAAAGTTTGCCCAGACCTTCGCCCCTTGCGGGTTTCGTCGCGAAGCCTTTTATCCTTGCTATGGCATGGCCGAAGCGACTCTGTTCATCAGTGGCGGCTCCAAGGAAAAAGCGCCAGTGGTGCAATATATGGCCCCCGAAGCCCTCGAACAAAACCAAGCGATCATCAGTACCGATGGCAGTCGGGGCATTGTCAGTTGTGGCTGGACATGGCTTGACGACGAGGTGATTATCGTTGACCCGGAAACCAAAACCAAACTTCCCGAAGGCCAAGTGGGCGAAATTTGGGCCGCAGGTAAAGGGATTGGTAAAGGCTACTGGGAACGGCCAGAAATCACAAAAGAAACCTTCCAAGCCTATGTGGATAACCAAGGCCCCTATCTCCGTACGGGGGATCTCGGCTTTTTAAAAGATGGCGAACTCTTTATTACCGGACGTACGAAGGACGTAATGATTCTTTGGGGCCGTTACCGTTATCCCCAGGATATTGAGCTGACTGTGGAGCAATGTCACCCAGCTCTGCGTCCCTGTGCGGGTGCGGCTTTTTCCGTGGAGGCCGCCGATGAAGAACGACTGGTGGTGGTTCAAGAATTGGAACGGAGCTATGTCCGTAACTTTGATCTAGAGGAAATTGTTGGGGCAGTTCGCCAGGCTGTTTACGAGGAACACACAGTGGAAGTTTACGGTATTGTCCTCTTGCGAACGGGCAGTATCCCCAAAACTTCTAGCGGTAAAATTCAGCGGCAAGCCTGTCGTCAGCAGTATCTGGCAGGTACCCTCAACGGTTTGGGGGAATGGCAGTTGGCGATCGCCGATAGTGATGTCACGGCCCTGGCCAATAGCCTCTAAAGGGTGGCGATGAAAATTGCGATTATTTCGAGTACCTTTTTGCCTTCCCACGATGGGGTGAGCATCACGCTATTTGAACGTTTAAAATTCCTATCTGCCCAGGGACATCAGGTGCTCTGTTTTGTTTCCAGTTACCAGGAAGTCGCCGCTATTTATCCCCGTTGGGCTGATTATGTGGGCGATTTGTTTGCAAATATCGCAATTGTGCCATTGCCCAGTGTGGCCTGGTTGGGGATTCCCCAGGAACGCAATCCCAAGCGGAGTAGTTTAAGGCGCATCGAAACAGAATTAGCACAATTCCAGCCAGATTTGATTCAAGTCGAAGAACCAGAACGGCTTTGGACGACGCTTTTCGCCTTACCGGGGTTGGATTATGCCCAAGCGCGAAATATTCCCTATATCGGCTGTTACCGGACGAATTTTGTCGATTATCTCCAGGACTATGCCCCGGCTTGGTTAATTGGGCCAGCGAAATGGGCCGCTTTAGCCCTAACCCGTCGGCTCTATGGCAAATGTTCTGTCACCCTGGTGGGCAGTCATTTTATTGAACAGCGCCTAAAGCAATGGCAACTAGAAAATGTGGTTTATATGCCCGTGATTGGCCCGCCGAAAATTGCGAATCCCCAAGCCCTAAAACAGACTAATTTTTTTCAGCAGCATTATGGCTTACCAGACCTAGATCAGCAGGTCAAAATTCTTTTTTTGGGGCGACTGTCTCCCGATAAAAATTGGGCTTTTATTCTGAAGCATTTACCAGAACTTGGTCGAGCAAACATTACTGAAAACTTTACGCTGCTAGTAGCAGGCCGGGGAGAATTGGCAGAGGCGATCGCCAATAGTGAATTTGCCCAAAGCTTACCGACGGCGATCCTGGGGGAGGTGCCCCACGAGCAGGTGCCAGCCCTCTTAGCGAATGTGGATCTTCATGTGACTGCTTCCCTTAAAGAAACCTTTGGCCGGACAGTGCAAGAATCCCTCTATGTGGGGACGCCCGTTTTAGCCCCGGACTGTGACTGGGCGCGGAATCTGATTGAACCAGGGGTCAATGGTTGTTTGTTTCAACCTGAAGACGGAGAAGATTTTATTCAGCAGCTAGCTCAGTTGATCGACTCTAAAGGCGATCGCCAACGGCTGCAAAACAATATCCAAAAGCAAAACCAAAATCGAGAGGTGCAACTTGATCCTAGTGAACAATGGGTTCGTTATTTAGAAACCCAAATCCGATCAACGGGTTAAATATTCCGGCGTTGGTGTCGAACGTCGTTGCACTTCCCGCCACGTACAGAATAAATTCAGTGAAAACCCAACACCATTGGCAATGAGAGTCGCCATCCCCGCCCCCAAAGCTCCGTAATAGTAAGCCAAAACCACCAGTAACGGCAGATAGAAAAGAAGAATGGCGGTGGCATTATTTCGCAGTGAGATATGGGGCATTTCCATCGCAAACAGGGCTGGTTCAAGCAAGTAATTTCCCATCATCAAAATACCGCCGATAATCAGCAAAACTAAGGTGCCATAGGCCGCCGTAAACTCTTCTCCCATCGCGTAGTAGAGTAACCCTTTACCCCCCAACAGAATGGCAATCAGCAAAATAAAACCAATCCCCTGGAGCACCCGCCCTAGTTTCCACAGCAGCTTTTGAAATTTGCGCCAGCGTCCTTGGGCACTCAAATGGGCCAATTCCGGGTAAACCGACTGAGTAAAAATTAAAGCGAGCTCTCGGAACGGCGTCGAAAATTCGTAGCCAGCCCGAAATAAGGCTACAGCACTGGGGGTTGCCACCGCGCCGACAATCAACGGACTCAGGGTGATCGCCAGCGGTAAAGAAGAATTCAGATTAGAAACAAAGCAAAATTTTAGAACACGGCGATCGCCAAACAAAAAATCCGGCAAAGACCAATCCCAACGACGCAAAATTTGTTTTCTATGCGCTTGCCACAAACCCAAAGCCAACAGCGAAAGACCATTAAGTGCCTCCCCACACAACCAAGCCAGAAGATAGCCCATCAAAGGAGCATCGAGCCAGAGGACAATGAGAGTGCCCACAAGACGCGTAAGCGGTGGCACCAATTGTTGGGCCGCAAGTAGATCAAAGCGATCATCGAGTCGCAGTAAACCAATAGGGGTTGAGCCAAGGGTACAAAGCATCAAAATACTGGCCTGCTGCACAGCATGAATCGTCTGCGGCTCCCATCCCACGATTGGCCCGACCCACGGCGCCGCCGCAACAGCAACTAGATACCCCCCCAAAGAACCCAGAAGATCCAGGCCAGTGGTTAATTTAAATAACTCGCATAAACCCTTAGAATCCTTGTTCTTTACATAATCAGCGCCATAACGAATTAACGCTTGCCATGACTGAAAAGTCGTCAAGCCAATCAAAAGCTCAATGTAGGCCCGGAGTAAAATTAACCTCCCAAAAGTCTCAACCCCAAGGGCATGGGCCGTGAGACTGAGATAACAGAAGTTGATGATCGCCGTCAGGATTTGGCCACAGAGCAACCAACTGAAATTTTTTAAGATTTTGCGGAGAATGCGGTCTGCCCAAAAAAATTTAGCCATTGATTCGTGACGAAAAAAAATTACGGCCTTCACTGTTGAGACCCAAAGGTTTGCCGGGACAACTATAATACAAAAGTTCACAAATGTTCCCTGGCCCAATCATGGCGAACCGCAAGGGTTGTAGCCAACATAGCCTGTTTACTCTATTGAAGTTTTGCGTGAACTGCAAGTGTGACCTATGGAAATTTTGTTGCCTTTACTCATCTTCAGCCTGGCCTTTATCTTCGGTAGTTTTCTGGAATATTGGATTCACCGAATTTTCCATGCTTCCCCCAAGCATCCCCTGAAGCGAACTTTTCCTAAACTGGGCCAAGGCCATGCCCAACATCATGTTGGTGGTACTGGTCAGGGTTTTCTTTGGGAGTTTCGCAACTATGTTTTCGGGATTAATGTTGTGATGTTGCCTTTTTTTCTCCATTCTCTGACCCTAGGAATCAGTTGGTTTCTGGGCTGTTTTTTCTACGCGGCCTTTGCTGCCTTCGCCCACCAATTGCAACATGACAACCCGATTAAATGTTTTTGGCTAC
Source organism: Synechococcus sp. BDU 130192 (assembly GCF_963876085.1). Classification (NCBI taxonomy): domain Bacteria; kingdom Bacillati; phylum Cyanobacteriota; class Cyanophyceae; order Synechococcales; family Synechococcaceae; genus Synechococcus; species Synechococcus sp. BDU 130192. The sequence continues at coordinate 35,892 of NZ_CAWNNO010000009.1, forward strand.
CAATGCCCGTCCATTACGTTCACCATAAATACAATCAGTGGCACCATAATTTTGGGATCGGGGTTGATTGGTGGGATCGGCTTTTTGGCACCTATCGTCCGATGCCCGCTTGGCTCACAGAAAAGGAACAGCGCACGGCAGACCAGAAACTCTGGCAGATTAAATGGCTCTAGAGAATATGTAGTCTGAGCAGCATTTATTCGGACAAAAAAATGGGCTACTTAGAGCCCATCCATTTCAGATTATTTTCCTAAATTTATGGTGCTAACCCAAGGAGCTTATCAATGGAAAGCATCCAATGATTGCTAAAAACGAGGGGCAATCAGGGCCGGCATTTGCGAGCTTAAACCCATTTGCGCTTGGCGATCGCCATTTTGGGGAAGTTGCTCTGCATACAACGGTAAAGCGGCCCGTACCTTCGAGGCGACCTCAACGGTTTTGAGATCATAGGTAGTCGTTGCCAGTTTTGGATAAAGGCCAATGGCAATAATCGGGGCCAGCAAACAAACTGCCACAAAGATTTCCCGCGGTTTGGCATCTTCCCCAGCCGCAAGGCTGAGTGGAGCCTGGGAGCCTTTGCCGTAGAATACTTCCCGCAGCATTGAAAGCAAGTAAATGGGCGTTAAAATCACCCCAACCGCCGTTAAGAAAATGGCGATCGCCTTAAAGCCATAGCTATAGGCATCACTATTGCTTAAACCGAGGAAGACGGTCAGTTCACTGACGAAACCACTCATCCCTGGCAGTGCCAAAGACGCCATCGCCGCCGCCGTAAACATCGCAAAGGTTTTGGGCATCAACCGCGCAATACCGCTCATTTCGTCCATCATCAAAGTATGGGTGCGTTCATAGGTGACCCCAGACAGGAAGAACAGGGCCGCCGCAATGAAACCATGGGACAACATCTGTAACACGGCACCATTCATTCCCAAATCGGTGAATGAAGCAATCCCAACGAGGACAAAACCCATGTGGGAGATAGAAGACGAAGCCAAACGTCGCTTTAAGTTGGTCTGTCCAAAGGCGGTCAGCGCCCCATAGACAATGTTGACAATCCCCAGAACAATCAGCAGGGGAGCAAAACGAATATGGGCATCCGGCAACATTTCCATGTTTAACCGAATCAAACCATAGCCACCCATTTTTAAGAGCACACCAGCAAGGATCATGGAGACCGGCGCAGACGCTTCACTATGGGCATCCGGTAGCCAAGTGTGGAGCGGGAAGATAGGCAATTTAACGCCAAAGCCAATGAGAAATCCAGCATAGGCCAGTAATTCTAACGCCAGCGGATAATCCTTTAATCCCAGGGCTTGCATATCAAAGGTCACGTCACCGCCATAGAAAGCAAGGGCTAAGGTAGACGCAAGGATGAAAACAGAACCCAGGGCTGTGTAGAGAATAAACTTAGTGGCCGCATAGAGGCGTTTTTTTCCGCCCCAAATGGAAATGAGGAGATACACAGGAACTAGCTCTAATTCCCACATAATAAAGAACAGCAGCAAATCCTGGACGGCAAAAACACCGATTTGCGCACTCAGCATCACGAGGATGAGGCCCGCAAAGAGTTTCGGTTTCTTGGTGACGTTCCAGGCCGCGAGGGTCGCCAAGGTGGTGATCAGGGTCGCCAAAATAATTAAAGGCATTGACAAACCGTCAACGCCTAGGGACCAGTTCAACCCCAATTGGGGAATCCATGCAAAATTTTCAGTGAGTTGAAATTCTGTGCGACCGAGATCGTAGTTTTGCCAAAAAGCAGTGACTAAAAGGGCAAAATCGGTGAGGGCAACGCCTAGGGTATACCAGCGGATGGTTTTACCTTCTTTGTCGGGGATGAGGGGAATGACAAGGGCGGCCAAAAGCGGAAAGGCGATCGCCGTAGTGAGCCACGGGATTTGCAAGCTATCCATAGGACTAGGAAAAAATACTTATTATTGCGTTCGCCTCCGATTATATGAATTTTTGTTACAACCTGCCAAGGGGTTAAAGTAAAAACTTTTTATGGTCATGTTTATTTTTTGGGTTGTCTGTCTATCAGAAGACAGAATCCTGGTTTTGTGATGGAAAAAAGAAAAAAAATAATGCTTTTTTTACATCGAAATTCCCCCCAAACAAAAATCCACGGCGAGACAGCTCACCATGGACGATGTGGGCAAAACTTAACATCAACCGAAACATTAGGGCGACTCTGTGGTGGCCAGTTTAGGAATTTGTAAAACCGGGCGATTTAGAGCGACCACAAGGGCTTCTTCTCCCTGGGGAGAGGTTTCGACTAGGGCAGCGGTGGGTTGCTGATCGGGGTCATTTTTAGCAAAGCGATCAAAGTTAAGGCGCGGCATCTGACCCATAACCCCAGCCACAAAGAGAGCGGCGATCGCCCCACTGCCCCAGAGGGAAAGGGTGCGTAACTGGGAACGACGCAACCGCGCCAATACCCGTTGACCGAGATATTGGGCCGAAATGCTGGTGGGAATGGGCAGCAACTGTAGCGCTTGTTTGAGCTGCCGTAGCTGTTGATATTGCTGTTTGACCTGGGGGTCAGTATCCAGGAGGTGCTGAATTTCCTTGCGTTCTGCTGGGGTGGCCTCCCCATCAAAATAGGCGCTCAGGCGCTGGAACTGCTCAAAATTGTGGCCCATAGGAGTTTCAGAATCGGTGTGGTGTTGGTGAGAAGTGTGGTTTTTTTTCATTTCTAGGTCACCCCCTCTTCGGCGATCGCCATCGGTTTGTCGCTGAGAAAAGCTTTCATTATCTAGTCCGCCAAATAGGGCTGGAGCATTTCCTGTAACTTGGCCCGGGCCCGGGCGATCCTTGACTTGACGGTGCCGAGAGAAACCCCGGTGATTTCCGCAATTTCTTCGTAGGCGAGCCCTTCAATTTCCCGCAGCACGATTGTTGTGCGAAAGACTTCTGGTAGTTCGGCGATCGCCTCCCGTAAGTGTTCGTAAAATTCCTGGGTTGCCAGATCATCATCGGGGCTGGGATCATCAGAAGCCACATCCCAAGCCACTTCTCCATCCTGGGTCTGAAACGGATTGTCCAACGAGAGGGGACGACGAACCCGTTTACGTTTGCGTAGCTCGTCATAGAAGAGGTTTGTAATAATTCGACTCAGCCAACCCTTAAATTTTTGGGGATCATTCAAACGCTGAAGATTGCGATAAACCCGAATCCAAACTTCCTGGGATAAATCAGACCGATCCTGCCAATCCGGAGCGAGGTGGTAGAGGAGTCGATCCACATGGGACTGGTAACGTTTTAATAATTCCACGAAAGCAGCCCGCTCAGGCTTACTACCCGCCTGGCAACGGAGAATTAAATCATAGTTAGAGAGTTTTTCCGGAGACACACCACTTTTGGGAACGACTCCCTGCTGGGAAGGAATGGGGATAGAAAGGGATCGGTTCATGCTCTCTTCACAAAGAACTCATAACGGGACTTCTTCTTGCAAAGACCCTACGGCCCAGAAAAAAGTTCCAGCCCCTAGCTCTAAGTGTCAGCCCCCAGTCCTAGGAAAACACATTCTCTTCCTGTTCAAAGCCCGGTGCATAGCCTTCCAGGAGCTTACTAACCTGGGCTAACATGCTCTTGTCTTGGTTCGGAGAGGCGATCGCCTGGCGCTCAGGGAAAAAGTCCGGTCGGTCTAGATAGCGAGACAGGGCTGCATCCACCTGTTCATTAATTAAACCCTGCAATTCCTCACGGGCCTTTTGACGCTGATAGTTCGCTCCCTCTTCCGTCGTTGCGTAGAGCGGTGGCAAACGGTTTAGGGCATAGGCCGCAATATCCCCTACATCCAAACTTTGGGTGCTACTCGCCTCGATCTCAGCGACCCGGGCAATGGAGCGGCTAATAACTAGCTCCTCCATAACATTGATGAATTGTTTCCGGGGGACAGCAATCACTTCCCCCGTGAGCAAAGCCCCCATCAGGCGATCTAGCGCCATATATTCCTCAATGGAAAGCTCAGAGGACATATCGCAAATGCGTCCAACTTCCGCTTCCATGCTCGGGGTGAGATAGCCGTCTTTTAGGGCTTGTTCAACAATTTGATCAATACTCATAGGTTTCTTGGAAAATTCCGGGACAAGGGGGCCAATCACTTCACTATCTTTGCGTAAAAATCGGGGAAAAACCACGATTCTCTAAGAAAGTACATCCCATTACTATCATTCCAATTTATAGCAAGGGAATGGGCAATCTTTTTGCTTGACTTACACAGATTTACAAATGTTTTACTTCCCAAATAGGGAATGTAATTTACTCTAAAGGATTTTTGTCAATTTGCTACCGTCTATTTTGCCGCGACTAACGCCTTTGTTCTAGACACTCATCTCTAGCATTTTCTGAATCGGTTTCAAGGCAGCCGTCGCAATGTCGGGGCTAAGAGTGATTTCCGGGGCTTTATGTTTCATGGCCAAATAAAGTTTTTCTAGGGTGTTAAGGCGCATATGGGGGCATTCATTGCAGGCACAGTTACTGGTAGAAGGGGCCGGGATAAAAGTTTTACTGGGGCTGGCCTTTTCCATTTGATGGATGATGCCCGGTTCGGTGGCGACAATGAAAGTCTGGCTGGCACTCTCTTGGGAGCGTTTTAGTAGGGCGGTCGTGGAGCCGATAAAGTCAGCATGGTTTAACACAGGAGTTTCGCATTCAGGGTGAGCGAGCACCTCCGCGTCGGGATGTTCGAGTTTGAGTTCGATGATACGTTTTTCGGAAAAGGTTTCGTGGACAATGCAACTGCCCTGCCAGAGGAGGAGATCCCGTCCGGTTTGTTCACTCACGTAACGACCGAGGTTTTTATCGGGGGCAAAGATGATCGGTTGGTCGGCGGGAATTTGGTTGACGATTTTGACGGCGTTGGAGCTGGTGCAGATAATATCGCTCATCGCCTTGATCTCGGCGGTGCAGTTGATATAGGAGATGACGATGTGGTCTGGGTGCTTGGCTTTAAATTGGGCAAATTCGGCGGGGGGGCAACTGTCGGCGAGGGAACAACCGGCATCGAGATCGGGCAGAAGCACAAGTTTATTGGGGTTGAGGATTTTTGCGGTTTCTGCCATGAAATGTACCCCAGCGAAAACAATCACTTCGGCATCGGTTTCGGCGGCTTGGCGGGCTAAACCTAAGGAATCACCAATGTAGTCGGCAATGTCTTGGATATCGTTTTCTTGATAGTAGTGGGCGAGGATGATGGCGTTGAGGTCTTGTTTGAGATCGGCGATCGCCCCAAAGAGGTCTTGGGGAATGGCGGGTGTTGTCGGGCGGGCAGCGGCAGCAGCAAACATGGTCGTTTTTCCGTGAGAGATGGATCGCGGCAAATATGGAAATTCAGTCTAGCAAGGATTGGCAAGGAGCAAAACTTAGAGGGTGAGCTGGGCAGTGGGGTTAAAAAATTGCCGATAAAGGCCCTCAGTCACCAGGGAAGTACAGATGAGGTTAATGGTCACAATCAAAAAGAGAATCAAAATTTGATAGGAGGCAGCATTAAGCGGATCAATGCCCGATAAGACTTGCCCCGTAAACATCCCCGGCAAACTCACTAAACCTACTACCATCATAGAATTGATCGTCGGGATTAGGCTGGCGCGGATCGCTTCGGTACGGTAGCTGGCGATCGCCTGTTTGGGGGTTGCACCGAGACAAAGCTGGGTTTCGATTTCCAAACGACTGGTTTTAATCCGACTGCTGAGCCGTTCTCCCGCCAGGGAAGCACTATTCATCGCGTTCCCCAAGACCATCCCTGCCAACGGAATCAAATACTGGGGGTCATACCAAGTTTCCGGCTGCACAATCACCAGTAGGGTATACGCCAACGGCACACTGAAACTGATAAAAATTGATCCCCAGATCAACGGCAATTTAACCCGATCATTAATCCGATTTTTCGCGGCGATCGCCGCAATGGTCAACATCACCAAAACAATCCCTAATACCGCCAATGGGTGCGCCAAGGCAAAGACCATTTCCAGGGCATAGCCCACCACCAGCAATTGCAAAATTGTCCGTCCCGTTGCGAGTAAAAGCTGTCCCTCTAGCCCCAACTTTTGCCACCGGGCCAGGGCGATCGCCAAGGCAATTAGTCCCAACGCCCAGCCCAAATCTCCCGGATCTAAGGCAATAAATTCACCCATGCGCTTTTTTTTTTCACTCCCATAACCTATAACATTTATATTTACGCTTTTATGCGAATTCCTACCCAAAAAATCACCGTCACCCATGAGCCAAATTCCTCCCGTTGATCTAGGGCGCCAGTACGCAACCATTGCCGATGAAACCAATGCCGCCGTCTTGGAAGTGCTCAGTTCCGGTCGTTACATCGGGGGGACAGCAGTAAGCGAATTTGAAAAACATTTTGCCGCTTATCACCAAGTTAACTCTGCCATCGGCTGCAACTCCGGCACCGATGCCCTTTATCTTGCCCTAAAAGCCCTTGGAATTGGCGTTGGCGATGAAGTGATCACCTCTACTTTTACTTTTATCGCCACCGCAGAAGCCATTGCCATGTGTGGCGCAACCCCTGTCTTTGTTGATATTACCGCCGCAACCTTCAACCTCGACCTCGATCAACTAGAAGCGGCCATTACTTCCCGTACCAAGGCCGTGATCCCCGTCCATCTCTTTGGACAACCTGTGGATATGACCCGTCTTGGGGAAATTGCCCAAAAACATAGCCTGTTTATCGTTGAAGATTGTGCCCAGGCCACGGGAGCAAAATGGGGCGATCGCCAAGTGGGAGCCTGGGGAGATGCTGGCTGTTTTAGCTTTTTTCCGACGAAAAATTTAGGCGGTTGTGGCGATGGTGGTGCTGTGACGACCAACAATCCTGATCTCCATGGGCAGATCAAAATGCTCCGGGAACATGGTTCCAAAGTCCGCTATCAACATGAAGTGCTGGGGGTAAATAGTCGGTTAGATGCGGTGCAAGCCACGATTCTCGCCGTTAAATTGCGTCACCTCGACCTTTGGAATCAACAACGTCAGGCGATCGCCCACCGTTACCATGAATTGCTGGCTGGGATCGAAGGCATTCAACTCCCCCAAGCAACCCCTGGTGGGACCCATGTCTGGAACCAATACACGATCCTCGTTCAAGCCGGCGATCGCGATACCCTCCGTAGCCAGCTACAGACCGAAGGCATCATTGCGATGGTGTACTATCCCAAACCCCTACATCTCCAGCCCGTATTTGCAACCTTTGGCTATCAATCCGGAGCATTTCCCATTGCTGAGCAATGTTCTCACCAGGTGCTGTCTTTGCCTATGTTCCCCGACCTCAGCATCCCAGAACAAGAACAAGTGGCCACGACCCTCAAGCGTTTATTGGCGGCTTAACAACGCGATAATACTGAACAGTCAAAAAATAAAAAAGCCCAGAGAGTCAACGTTGTGACCATCTAAGCCTCCGTACACATTTTTAGTTTGTCCGACCAAAGCCAACTTCTATTTAGGGGCAACCATTTCCTTAAACTGTTTACCAGCAGAAAATGCGGGCACTGTGGTTGCTGGAATTTGCATTTTTTCGTTGGTCTTAGGGTTGCGACCTTCTCTCGCTTTGCGGTGGCGGGGTTCAAAGGAGCCAAAACCGACGAGGGTTACTTTGTCACCATTGGCAACGGTTTCCATGATTGCCTCTACGGTGGCACTAATCACAGAATCTGCCTGCTTTTTGCTGATACCAGCTTTCTCAGCGACTAAATCGACTAATTCGCCTTTATTCATTAAAAATCTCCTGAATTTTAGATATTGTGAGAAGTATAGGTAAAAAAACCAGGCAAAACAAGAATCCCAGAAGAGATATTTTGCACTGTTGCGGGTCAAACTTATCTTGTTGCAAGGTTTTCCTGCATTATTCTAAGCGTTCTTTGCTCAATATGGATCGCTGAAAGCATTAATTTACATAGATTTCAACAATTTTTCCGTTTCAAAACTTTAAAAACAGAACAAGGGAGAGCAAATTTGTCAGAGAACGCCAAAATAATTGCTATCTAGACTTGATTTTTCTCAGATTTATGGCTGTCGGACAGGGACGGAGTCGCCGTTGAGGTGAGGGACACGGGTAATGGTTTTGTTTTGAGGTAAAGATTATCGAGCAGTACAGCGGCTCCCGCAACCCAGGGTGGCACAATCACCGCGCCTAAAATTCCCAGCACCTGGGCCCCTCCTAAAACCGCCAGCAACTGATAAAGCGGGTTCACTTTGACCGAAGAACCGACTAATAACGGATCTAATACATAGGTTTCGAGGTTTTGGATCAAGGTAAAAAGCAGTAGGACGGATAAAAATGTCCATCCTCCCTGGGCGATCGCCACAATCAAAGCCGGCACAGCACCTAGCACAGGCCCAAAAAACGGAATTAAATTTGTCACCGCCGCGATCACCCCCAAACCGAGGGCTAATTCTGAAATCCCCAGCAGCCTTAGGCCAATGGTGATGACAATGCCGAGAATCCCCGAAACCACGATCCGACCTTGAATATAACTTCCCATCCGCTCGCTCATGGGCTGCACCTGTTCCAGAAGTTGTTCATCCCAGGGAGCCGGAAAAAGACTGACAAAGCCTTTAATTAATTTGTCAGAACCAGACAGCATATAACCAGAGAGCATAAACGCCAGAATCAAGCTTAAAATGCCCCCAATGACCCCCCGCGTAATGCCGTAGGAACGAATCAGCAGCTCTTGGGAAGAACGGAAGGCCCAGGCTGTCAACGCTTGCAAATCAAAAAGACGGTTCAATTGTTCTAAAACTTGTGGCTCTGTCATGCCCAAGCGCACGGCCCAGGATTGAACCAAAACCCCAACAATTTCTAAATACAGGGGTAGCTTCCGGATCAACTTTTGAATTTGATCAACTACCGTGGGGCCAATGAGTAAAACTACCCCCGTGAGAATTGAGATCAAGCCGAGGTACACACCGATCACTGCCAGCCAGCGGGGCACCCGGAAAGATTCAGCGATGGTAATCACTGGTGCAAGGGTCGCTGCAATGACGACGGCAATCATGAGCACAACCAGCAGACTACGTAATTGCCAGAGTAAAAATAGCAATAGCACTGCCCCGACAATCAACAGCAGCGTTGAAAAAGATACTGTAATTTTCCGCTCAGACATACTGAATTTTGCTATTGGTCAGAATTGTTCCCATTGTCGGGGCAAAGTTGCTTGAATGTCACACAAAAGCTATTTTTCTTTTGAGAATACGTCGTTAATACGCAACTAGCCAAGAAATTATTTTTAGAGATTTAAGTGCCCACTTTTCGGGGAGCGCCCACCACTTCTGCAAAGGCAAAATCTGGAGCGGCGAGAACAAACACGGTGCTTGGTAAGTTCTGGGCCCGTTGGGAAAGGCTTTTGTAATAGTCCTGGAAATCGGCAGGCTCGTGGGGGCGGGCCATGCCAAGGAAAACAAGATCTGCACTCGCAGAGGATTGGTACAGGATATCTTCAAAGGAGCGATCGCCAGCGATAATAACCATCGGTTCTGCTTTGATGCGGGCACTACTAATCAGGGACTCTAGGTTTAAACGGGCGGCCTGGGCGGCTGTGGCATCCTGTACCACCAGCTTGAGGTAAATCTGGGCACTGCGCCACCGGATATCGGTACGGAGCAAATAAGCCAGCATCAACATTAAGCCGCCATTGCTCTGAACCCCGCCCCACCAGATATCAATCCGTTTTTTACGACCAAAAACCCGCTCTGGATTTTCATGGAAGATAATAATATTGCGTTGGGCAATGTGAACCTGCTGCAAAAGATGACAGTAGGCGGCAAATCGTTCAGGTGATTCTGTACTGCCCAGCAAAACCGTGTTGGGGGTTAAATCTCCTAGGCCATAGGTTTCAATTAAATTTAAGGCGCCAACAAAGGGATCATCGGCGGTACTGAGGCGCACCAAGGCTTTTACACCCCGTTTGGCCAAATAATCGCGGATTGTGGTTTCCATTTTCACCTGTTGGCCAGGGTCACGGGAACCTTCGGGGAGCACTGTGGCCACCGTCATCAAGGCCCGATTGTGACTAAAACCATCTGCTAACTCGATTAAAGACCAACGTTTTCGGGGTGCCCCAGAAAGCACCAGGAGGTGAGGCCGCCAGTTTTTGCTATCTTCAGCTCCCGCCACTTGATAAATCGCTTTACTAATCAGGGCCATCCACAAACCACGCCGAACATCTCCCCAGGTGACTTGGAGTTCCCGCCGCTGTAGCCAGAAGTAAATGATCGTCACGATCAAAGCGGCAACGACCGTGGCGATCGCATTGATTAAAAACATCACCCCAAGGCAGCCCACAGCCCCCAACAGAGAAAGCGCCCAGTGCACCCGGAAGGTCGGTCGGAAGGAAGGACTTTGGAGGAGAGTTTCAATACCGGCGGAAATATTGAGGACGAGATAGGTGGTCAAGAAAAACATCGTCAACACCGGCGCAATAATGTTGAGATCACCAATACAAACAGCGGCGATCGCCACCCCCAAAGTGACAATGGTGCCAATACGCGGCTCATCCTCCGACCCACTACCAGATCCCAGAAAACCTAACCATGGCGGCAACACGCCATCCCGGGCGAGGGCTTGTAAAACCCTAGGGGCACCGAGGATGCTTCCAATTGCGCTACTGAGCGTTGCGCCCCAGACCCCCAATAAAATCGCTGGCCCCCAAACAGACAAGCGTTGCATCACCAGGGGATCCTCAATGAGGCTGGCTGTATCTCCCCGTTGGGCCAACAGCAACGGAATGAGCATATAGATCACATAACCAGTACCCACGGCAGCCAGAGTACCAATGGGAATTGCTTTAATCGGATCCTTGAGATCACCGGACATATTTACGCCAGACATAATCCCCGTAACTGCCGGAAAAAATACTGCGAAAACTGTCCAAAAGGGGACTGTCACCTCAGCGCTAGAACCCCACAGGAGAATATCTCCAGCTTCGGGCAAGGGGCGACCCAGCACCAGGGAAACAAGAGAAAGGGCGATCGCCGCCATAATGAAGTATTGGGCTTTAATGGCAATGCTGGCGGACGTAAGGGCTAAAACTCCCACCAAAATCGTCACAATCAAAGCCACATAAAGCTGATTTAAGCCGCCAAAAACTTGGACAACACTCTCTGCGAAACCAATGGTGTAGAGGGCCACCGAAAAAGCCTGGGCGAAATACAACGGGATTCCCACCGCCCCTCCAGTTTCTAGTCCCAAAGAGCGACTAATCATGTAGTAAGCGCCCCCCACACGAACCACCTTATCCGTGGCGATCGCACAGATCGAAAGGGCCGTTAAAAAAGTAATTGCATTAGCGAGGGTGACGATGGCGAGGGAGCCTAACAATCCTGCATTACCCACAACCCAACCAAACCGGAGGTACATGATTACCCCAAGGATGGTCAAAATAGAAGGGGTGTAGACCCCCCCAAACATTCCTAACCCAGATTTTTTCTCACTCGCCATAAAAATTCTAAGCTTGCCAAGTTTGTGTCCAGCATAGCGTTATTTTTTCCTTCCTTTGTGCAGAAACAAACTATTTCCGCCTTTTCTAGGATATTTGGCCCATTGTCCTAGGGTTTTTTTCATCGCAAAGCGAAAACCCCCTGCCTAAAAGACAAGGGGTGAGATTTTAGCAGGTTAATTTTCAGAAGAACTTAATTAACCAAACTTACCTGACGTCGAAGCAATCAGGAAGGCCGCGTAGGTGAGGACGTAACCCACCGTGAAGTGGGCTAAACCAACCAAACGAGCCTGAACGATGGAGAGCGCAACGGGCTTGTCCTTCCAACGAACAATGTTCGCCAGGGGAGTGCGCTCGTGGGCCCAAACGATGGTTTCGATCAGCTCTTGCCAGTAACCACGCCAAGAGATGAGGAACATGAAACCAGTTGCCCAAACAAGGTGTCCGAAGAGGAACATCCAAGCCCAGACGGAGAGATTGTTTACACCGTAGGGGTTGTAGCCGTTGATCAACTGTGCGGAGTTCGCCCAGAGGTAGTCACGGAACCAGCCCATCAGGTAGGTGGAGTTTTCGTTGAACTGAGCAACGTTACCTTGCCAAATGCCGAGGTGCTTCCAGTGCCAGTAGAAGGTCAACCAGCCCAGGGTGTTCAGCATCCAGAACATTGCGAGGTAGAAGGCATCCCAAGCGGAGATATCACAAGTACCGCCACGACCGGGGCCATCACAGGGGAAGCTGTAGCCGAAGTCTTTCTTATCGGGCATCAGCTTAGAACCACGGGCATCCAACGCACCTTTCACAAGAATGAGAGTGGTGGTGTGGAGACCGAGGGCGATCGCATGGTGAACGAGGAAGTCACCAGGACCAATGTTGAGGAAGAGAGAGTTAGAACCGCTGTTGATGGCATCTAACCAGCCGGGAAGATAAGCCGCACTTGCATTGGAAGCGATGCTATCAGCGTTGGAAAGAAGCACATCAAAGCCGTAGAGTGCTTTACCAGAAGCCGCTTGGACAAACTGAGCAAAGACGGGTTCGATGAGGATTTGCTTTTCGGGCGTACCGAAGGCAACCACTACATCGTTGTGGACATAGAGTCCGAGGGTGTGGAAACCGAGGAAGAGAGATACCCAGCTGAGGTGGGAGATCAGGGCTTCCTTGTGCTCCAGCATGCGATAGAGAACGTTGTCTTTGTTCGCTTCGGGATCGTAGTCACGGACGAAGAAGATCGCACCGTGGGCAAACGCACCGACCATCAAGAAACCAGCGATGTACTGGTGGTGGGTGTATAGGGCTGCCTGGGTAGTGTAATCCTTGGCGATGAACGCGTAGGAAGGCAGAGAGTACATGTGCTGTGCAACCAAGGAGGTGATTACACCCAAGGATGCAAGCGCCAGACCCAACTGGAAGTGGAGGGAGTTGTTAACGGTATCGTAAAGACCTTTGTGGCCGGCACCAAGCTTACCGCTGGGGGGCTGGTGGGCATTGAGGATCTCTTTGATGCTGTGACCAATCCCGAACTTGGTGCGATACATGTGACCCGCGATGATAAACAGCACGGCGATCGCCAAGTGGTGATGAGCAATGTCAGTCAACCAGAGAGACTCAGTTTGGGGGTGGAAACCACCAAGGAAGGTCAGAATTGCAGTACCTGCACCTTGAGATGTGCCAAACACATGACCCGCAGTATCAGGATTTTGCGCATACACACCCCAGTTTCCAGTGAAGAAGGGCATCAAACCAGCGGGGTGAGGCTTCACAGAAAGGAAGTTATCCCAGCCAACATGAACACCGCGAGACTCAGGAATTGCAACGTGTACGAGGTGACCTGTCCAAGCCAAAGAACTGACACCAAACAAACCAGCTAGGTGGTGGTTGAGGCGAGATTCAGCATCCTTGAACCACGCAAGACTAGGACGGAACTTGGGTTGCAAGTGCAGCCAGCCTGCGAACAAAAACAGAGAAGAGAGGATCAGAAGGAATACTGCGCCTTGGTAGAGGTCAGCATTGGTGGTCATCCCAATGGTGTAGAACCAATGGTAAACCCCAGAATATGCAATGTTTACAGGGTTAGAAGCGCCCGCTTGGGTAAAGGCATCAATTGCACCTTGACCAAAGTGGGGATCCCAGATCGCATGGGCGATGGGACGGACATTCAGGGGATCTTTGATCCACTGCTCGAAATTGCCTTGCCAAGCAACGTGGAAGAGGGTGCCGGAAGTCCACAGGAAGATGATTGCGAGGTGACCGAAGTGGGAAGCAAAGATCTTTTGGTAAAGATTCTCCTCAGTCATCCCGTCGTGGGTCTCGAAATCATGTGCTGTAGCGATTCCGTACCAAATCCGACGTGTAGTGGGATCTTGAGCAAGGTCTTGGCTAAATTTTGGAAATTTAGTTGCCATAACTATGCTTGAGGTTCTCCTCGTTAAACAAATGAGGGTGAGGTCGTCAAATGTAACCTCTGTATTTTCCCGCAGGGAAAGATACTAGGAGCCAATTGGGAGGGAAGGTGAATCGAGTGAAATACAACTCTTACAACTCCCCCTGAAATTGGCGATCGGTAAACCATTTCAGAGTTAACCGATGGACAAGCTTCTCGCTAGGAAGAAGGCCCAGGTTGTCACGATCCCACCGAGGAGATAGTGAGCAACACCAACCGCACGACCTTGAACGATGCTCAAAGCACGGGGTTGAATCGCAGGAGCCAACTTGAGCTTATTGTGTGCCCAAACGATGGACTCGATGAGTTCTTGCCAATAGCCACGTCCACTGAAGAGGAACATGAGACTGAAGGCAAACACAAAGTGACCCGCCAGGAACATGATGCCGTAAGCCGACAGTGCAGAACCGTAGGAGTTGATCACCTGAGAAGACTGTGCCCAGAGGAAGTCACGGAGCCAGCCGTTAATGGTAATTGCGCTTGTGGCAAAGTTACCACCAGTGACGTGGGATACGCTACCGTCTGGGAGGATTGTGCCCCAAACATCGGATTGCATCTTCCAGCTAAAGTGGAAAATTACGATGGAGAGGGAGTTGTACATCCAGAACAGGCCAAGGAAGACATGGTCCCAACCAGAAACTTGGCAAGTACCACCACGACCAGGACCGTCACAGGGGAAGCGGAATCCCAGTTGACCCTTATCGGGTACGAGACGGGAGCTGCGGGAATAGAGAAGACCCTTCAGCAGAATAAGTACAGTGACGTGGATGGTAAACGCATGGATATGGTGAACCATGAAGTCAGCAGTACCGAGGGTGATGGGCATTAGGGCAACTTTGTTACCGATTGCCACTACATCACCGCCGAAAACTTGACTCGCAGAGGCGATCGCATTGGGAGCGGTGCCACCGGGAGCAAGGGTATGGATGTTTTGAATCCACTGCGCGAAGATAGGCTGCAACTGAATCGCAGAATCAGAGAACATATCTTGGGGACGACCCAACGCACGCATGGTGTCATTGTGAATGTAGAGACCAAAGCTGTGGAAGCCAAGGAAAATACAAACCCAGTTGAGGTGAGAAATAATCGCGTCACGGTGACGAATTACGCGATCTAAGAGGTTGTTAACGTTCTTAGCGGGGTCGTAATCGCGAACCATGAAAATTGCGCCGTGGGCACCAGCACCAACAATGAGGAAGCCGCCAATCCAAGTGTGGTGAGTGAACAGAGACAGCTGAGTGCCGTAATCTGTTGCCATGTAAGGATAGGGAGGCATGGAGTACATGTGGTGCGCGATGATAATGGTTAAAGAACCAAGCAGCGCGAGGTTAACCGCCAATTGAGCGTGCCAAGAGGTGGTTAGAATTTCGTAAAGACCTTTGTGACCTTCGCCAGTGAAAGGGCCTTTGTGGGCTTCGAGGATCTCTTTCATGCTGTGGCCAATACCGAAACCAGTCCGGTACATATGACCTGCGATGATGAAGAGAACAGCGATCGCCAAATGGTGGTGAGCCACATCGGAAAGCCAGAGGCTACCAGTAGTGGGATTCAAGCCACCCTTGAAGGTTAAGAAATCAGAGTATGCAGCCCAATCTAAAGTGAAGAAAGGCTTCAGACCCTGGGCAAAGCTGGGATACAGTTCCGCCATTACCGAAGCATCAAAGAACTCGTGGGGTAAAGGAATATCCTTTGCAGCCACACCAGAATCTAGGAGCTTGTTTACCGGTAAAGAAACGTGGATCAAGTGGCCAGTCCAGCCCAAAGAACCACAACCTAACAATACGGATAGGTGGTGATTCATCATGGCTTCAGCATTCTGGAACCATTCCAGTTTTGGAGCTGCTTTGTGGTAGTGGAACCAACCGGCAAACACCATTAGGGCTGCCATAACAAGACCGCCAATGGCAGTCACATAGAGCTGATAAGAGTTGGTAAAACCAGCAGCACGCCAGAGGTAAAACAGACCAGAGGTAATTTGAATACCGCTGAAGCCGCCACCGACGTCTCCGTTCAGAATGCCTTGACCCACAACGGGCCAAACCACTTGTGCACTTGGCTTAATAACAGTGGGGTTATTTAACCAAGCTTCATAGTTAGAAAATTTTGCGCCATGGAAGTACATGCCGCTGAGCCAAACAAAGACTACAGCAAGGTGACCGAAGTGGGCGCTAAAGATTTTGCGCGAAATATCTTCGAGATCACTTGTTTGGCTATCGAAATCATGTGCATCAGCATGGAGGTTCCAAATCCAGGTGGTGGTTTTTGGACCCCGTGCCAGAGTTCGGTCAAAGTGACCCGGTTTGCCCCACTTCTCAAAGGAAGTTGGTACCGGATCCTTATCAACCTTTACTGCCATGAGGATTCTCCTCTCTAGACAATCGACGTAATAAAGGTTCTATCTAAATAGATGTATTCAAATAGATAAGCTGTGAGCGAATCACCAGCTTGCAAGGTTTCCAGTGATTTAGGACTGCTCTAAAACCCATTGGGCAAAAAGCATTGATGTAAATGATAGGGCCTACTTTCCAAGGATGTTGGGGGACATTAACAATATTTAAAACTCCCTGAAATCATTACGGCACAATGGCTGAAATCAATTGAATTCCGCCGAAAAACTGAAAACGCAAACGGTTTTTTGTAACAAAAAGCAATGTAACGTTACCTTTCATTATGGGAAGTTCTCTGGCGATCGCCCCCAGGAACGACGGCCATGATTCCAAGGGGGTTCCTTCGTTTTTTATGGAATGCCCAATATGAACACCAAGGTTAAGTGAAATAATGGTTGTTGGCGATCGCCTTAAGTCGTTTTTGTCACGCATCCCAAGCCTGTTCTCCGTAGACCTCTCCCCTCAAATGCGGAGCTATGCTACCCTGATAAGGTTGTTTAAAACTCGCACATCTGGGATTCTTTCGGGTGTTTCGCACAGATGAAATGTCCCCAGATGAAGGTTTAACCCGAAAAGGAGTAAACAGAATATGCCCGTTGTATCTCTCGCTGAGCTACTAGAATCTGGTGTCCACTTTGGGCACCAAACTCGTCGCTGGAACCCCAGAATGGCACCTTACATCTACACATCCCGTAACGGTGTCCACATCATTGACCTGGTTCAAACTGCGCAACTCGTTGAACAAGCCTACACCTACATGAAGGAAGCTTCCGAAAACGGTAAGCACGTCCTTTTTGTCGGCACCAAACGTCAGGCCGCTGGCATCATTGCCCAAGAAGCAAAACGCTGTGGCGCTTTCTACATCAACCAGCGTTGGCTGGGGGGAATGCTCACCAACTGGGAAACTATTAAAACCCGTGTTGAGCGCCTCAAAGAATTAGAAGCCCTCGAAGAAAGCGGTAACCTTGCTCGCCGTCCGAAAAAAGAAGCCTCCATGCTTCGTCGCGAACTGGACAAGCTGCAAAAATACCTCGGCGGCATTAAGAATATGCGCAAAATCCCTGACATTGTGGTGATCATTGACCAACGTCGGGAGCACAATGCCATCCAAGAATGCCAAAAATTAGGGATTCCCATCGTTTCTCTCCTAGATACCAACTGCGATCCCCAAACCGTTGACTTGCCAATTCCGGCCAACGACGATGCAATTCGTTCTATTAAATTGATTGTGGGTAAATTGGCCGATGCAATTTATGCCGGTCGCCACGGTCAGCCCGTTGATGATAACGGTGACTACGGAGACTTCGATGAAGCAATCGATGAGTACGCCGATGAGACCGATGCATCTGAGTCTGAATAAGCGTAATATCTTCTTGAATTGACCTGATAATTTTTTGGTGAACAGCAACATGGCACAAATTTCTGCAAAGCTTGTCAAGGAACTGCGCGATAAAACTGGCGCAGGGATGATGGATTGCAAAAAAGCGCTTGGTGAAACCAATGGGGACATCACTAAAGCGATTGAGTGGCTCCGTCAGAAAGGGATTACCTCTGCTGAGAAAAAAGCAGGTCGGGTAGCAGCCGAAGGACTGATCGAAAGCTATATTCACACCGGTGGTGGCATTGGTGTTCTCGTAGAAGTGAACTGCGAAACGGATTTCGTTGCCCGTGGTGATATCTTCAAAGATCTGGCCAAAGGGATTGCGATGCAAATCGCTGCTTGTCCTAATGTTCAGTATGTGAAAGTCGATGACATTCCGACTGAAATTGCCGACAAAGAGCGCGAAATTGAAATGGGTCGCGATGACCTGGCCGGTAAACCCGATAATATCAAAGAAAAGATTGTTGAAGGCCGCATTGCTAAGCGCCTAAAAGAGCTTTCTTTGATGGATCAGCCTTACATTCGTGATCAGAATATGACGGTTGAAGAGCTTGTGAAGCAGTCGATCGCCACCATTGGTGAAAATATCCAAATTCGTCGTTTCCAACGGTTCGTCCTGGGCGAAGGCATTGAGAAAAAAGAAGAAGACTTCGCCGCAGAAGTCGCTGCGCAAATGGGTCAATAGGAACTCTAATTTCTGATTTGATTGTGTGTGCTTAAATATTGTCCCGCCTTCTCCATGTTATGGGGGAGGTTTTTTCTATGGTTGATGGTCAAGGTTTGCCTGGGCATTGCGTCGCCACATGGCTGGTTTAATACGCCGCAGCGCCGATCCTGTGAGTCTTTGATCCCATTCTGTTTCGGATAAGGTGGCAAGTTCGGCTAACTTTGGCGCACGATGTTTGGGGTAAGGCTGAAAATCTTCAATATTGGTGGGTTGGGCAAAGCGCTGGTTCCAGGGGCAGACATCCTGACAGATATCACAACCTGCCACCCAATTTTGTAGGTGTGGGGCAATGTGAGGGGGCAGTTGTTCGGCTCGATTTTCGATGGTGTGATAGGCGATGCAACGGTTCGCATCAACGGTAAAGGGAGCGGCGATCGCCCCGGTTGGACAAGCCTCGATACAACGGGTACAAGTACCACAATGCTTTGTATGGGGCTGATCCGGCGTCAAAGCTAAAGTGGTGAGGACCTCCCCCAAAAAGACCCAACTACCGTACTCTCTGGTAATGACATTGCTATTTTTGGCAATCCAACCGAGGCCAGCTCGTTCTGCCCAAACCTTATCCTGGACAGGCCCGGTATCCACATAGAAACGGTGGTGTTCCTCCGGAAATTCTTTGGTGAGCCACTGGCAGAAAGCTTTTAGACGTTTGCCTAAGACACGATGGTAATCTCGGCCCCAGCCGTACCGGGAAATCTTGCCTACGCCTGGTGCCTCAGAATGGGCATGGGGTGTGTAATAGTTGAGGGCCACACAAATGACCGACTGCACCCCTGGTAAACAGGCTTGGATATCCTGGCGTTTCGGGTTAGTCATCCAGACCATTTCCGCTTGATACCCTGCCGCCAACCAAGCCTGTAACTGCTGTTGATTGTGAGCATTGTCCACGGTAGCATCGGCAATGCCCACCAAATGAAATCCTAAACTTAAAGCATAATTTTTGACTCGGACAGTCCTATCTGTTTGCAACTGCGACATTTTGAATAATTTGATGAATCTCCGCCAAGGCGCTTTTTAACCGACCAGACCAGAACGAAGGGCACGCACAGCAGCCTGGGTACGGTCATCGGCACAAAGCTTATTGAGAATATTGCGGACATGGGTTTTAACGGTACCCACGGTGATAAATAAATGCTCGGCAATTTCGGAGTTGCTGCAACCATCAACAATCAATTGGAGTACTTCCAATTCTCGATCCGTTAGGGGACAGCTTTCTAGGAGTTGTTGATCTTCTGGGGAAGTCGCTTGAATCGTAACTGTAGAGCCAGAAAGGGATTCTCCCCCTTGCACTTGATTGAGGACAATACGGGCGATCGCCGGATCAATCCAACTGTTGCCTGAGTCTGTCGTTTTGACCGCCTCTACCAAGTGATCAAACGTAATATCCTTCATACAATAGGAATCAGCCCCTGCCGCAAAGGCCGCTAAAACAGCCGCATCATCATCCTGCAACGTCAAAATCAAAACCTTTGTTTGCGCCTCGTGGGACTGATCCTTGAGCTTTTCTTGTTTCAAAATCCGGGTCAACTCAATCCCATCAAGCTCAGGCAAACCAATATCCACAATCGCTAAATCAGGATGAATCTCTTCTAACAAACGCAATCCATCCGCTCCATTGGCCGCCTCTGCTAAAAGTTCAATGTCCGCACATTGTTGTAGAGAAGTTCTTAGCCCGATGCGCGTTAAATCATGATCTTCAATTAGAACAACCCGAATTTTTTTCATGGTTTTCCCGGAGACTTTCCAAAATATAGCATGATCGATATACATTTATATGCAGTGAATCTTCAAGCCCTCCTTGTAAAAATCGTGTTAGAACAATCCGTAATCACCTCGACCCTCCTCCTTACATTGCTCTTGATGGTCGGTCTGTTTTTCTTCATTCGCGCTTCCATCAAAGATCGCACCGAACAAGTAGAGCTATTGGCAAAAGAGCCTGAAGAATCCATCTTTGAGCGTCTCCAAACCTACTTCGAACAGCGAGCCTATCGGATTACCACCGTTGATGGTGTCAATAACATTGTCACCTATGAAGGCTTTGTTCCTCCCAGTGGCTTTATTGCTGTTTTTTTAAGCCTATTAGCAGCCCTCGGTTTAGTTTGTATTGCCCTGGTCTTAGCACTGCTCTATCCCAATATTGGCTTTGCTTTCCTTGGTATTTGTCTCCTGGCTCCCTTGGCAGGTCTCTTTTACTGGCGTAAGGCAGGGAAGGTAGAAAAAGTTATTTTACAGATCACCACACAAACACCGATTACTGAGACTCCCACCCAATTAATTACGGTGACCGCCCACCGGGATGAGTTGATCCAACTGCGTCAGGTGATGCCTTACCAGCTCCATGAAGCTTAGGAAATGTCCCCAACAAAACCAATTAAGCTATCCATTAAAACCATGGCAAAAACGCGACAAAAATAGCCCCGACCCGAAAATGGGTGGGACTAGGGAGTATTGAAATTGATAGAAGGGGATTAGAGATCACCTAAACGTTAGGTTAAGTGATATATTTTTGAAGGAACTTTAAGCTTTGCTAGAAACAGTCGCTTTTTCAGATGCTTCTTCATCGGCGTTGCTACAAAGCACCCGTAGACTGGGGAATAAAAAGTGATTCTCCTCTACATATTGGGCACCAAATAATCCTTTTTCTGCCCAAAAGTACCGATCAGTGGTATGCTCATTACGCTTAACTACAACGACTGCTGGGGGCATAATCCCATTCGCAGCGATATGCTTGCGGGCTGCAGTCACGGGTTTGTCATCACCGCTTTCGATATTATATTGTGGGACAATCTCTAAAATTTTTCTTCCTTCTTGCCGACGCCGACTCTTGCGTTTACGCTTTCTTGCCAACCCAGTACCTCCTCTTCTTTACTTTTTTAGAACAGCTGTAACAGGAGTTACAGAATGTCGAGCAAAGTATATCGGCTCCATTGAAAAAAATCAAGTGAAAATTGACTGGTTTTCGCGATGGGTTGGATTTTTTGTATTAAGAAATCTACTACAATCCAATGAAGGTAGGCGATCAATCCAAAAGTGAAAAAAGAATTAAGTTTTTTGTCAAAACCCCTGATTTATCAAGGTTTCCTGGGAAATATCCCCTAGGGATTGCGGCTTGGGAGGATGAAATTCATGACGACATTACCGCAACTGTTGCCAGTTAGCCCAGAGTATTTGTCCCTGTGCCAAGGGCAGTTGCAATTGTTAGCCCAAGGCGTTGGGGCAGAGTGGGGGATTGTTTATTTGGCCCAGCCAGATCAAGAGAATCAAGAAATTACGCTCCAACCCATTAGTGCCTTTCCCGATCGTTTGCTGGCGGCGGGGAGGCAGGGGTCAACGGAGATGGCAACGATGGTTCCGGATCAAGAGGAATGGCTTGATGTCTCGATGGGTGAGGAAGCGGCTGCTTTGCCGGATGATCTTGTGGGTTTGTTGGGGGAACCGGCTCGAGCATTTCCCCTGTGGCATGGTGATTTAATTTTGGGAATTTTAGCGACGGGACGCCGGGATCGGGGTTGGCGATCGCCAGAGGTGACCCAGATTGAATTGATCGCCGAAGGTTTAGTGCTGGCCTGTGTGTTGGATCAGCAAAAGAGTTGGGCCACGGAGCGGCTCACCCAACAGCAACATCTCCAGGCCCTAGAACAAGAGCATTTCCATGATCTGCTACACCAGCTTCGTAATCCAACGATGGCGATTAGTACCTTCGGTAAGTTGTTGTTGAAGCGGTTACTGCCGACGGAGAAAAATTATCCGGTCGCCGAAGGCATTGTCCGGGAAAGCGATCGCCTGAAAGGATTGCTCACCCAATTTAGTGAAGAGGTGGATCTCTTAACGGCTCAAATTCCCCAGTTGGAGGGAGGGCCAAGTTTAGCTTTACCGCCCAATGGTGAACCGAGTTTTGCCCCAGACCGTTCCCTCTCCGTAGAGCCGTTACCCGTAGCAGAAGTGGTACTTCCCCTCGTCGCTTCCCTGGGGGCGATCGCCACCGAGCGGGGAATCACCTTAAATTACGTGCTGCCAGAACCGTCTCCTTGGGTTTTAGGGAATCACACAGCCCTGATGGAAGTTTTGAATAATCTTTTAGAAAATGCCCTGAAATATACTCCGTCCGGGGGACAAGTGTTCTTGCAGGTAGAAGCCCAGGCCCAGGAACTGACCATTGCCGTCCACGATACGGGCTACGGCATCCCCCCGGCGGATTTGCCCCATGTCTTTGAACGGCATTACCGGGGAGTGCAGGCGGAAAGCACCATTGAAGGTACTGGGCTGGGGTTGGCGATCGCCGCTGATCTTGTGGGAAAAATGGCCGGGGACATTGAAGTATATAGCCCAACCATTGGCTTACCCCATACCGAAGCTCTCCCCGGTAGCACTTTTATGTTGTGGCTTAAAGTCGCGTCAAATCCTCATCAAGTTACCTCTGCTGAGCTTCCCCAAGGCAATTGATTTGATTATTTAATTTTTGAGATTTAGAATGCTGTTTTTGCATTAAGCAACTTTTCGGTATTGCAGACAATTTCCCAGTACAGTGGGGACGATAAAAATAGTTGAGGTTTTACATGGGACAACTAGAAGCCCTGATTTTTGATGTGGATGGCACCCTGGCCAATACAGAAAAGGATGCCCACCGCGTTGCTTTTAACCGCGCCTTTGCGGATGTCGGTTTGCCCTGGGATTGGTCGGTAGATCTTTACGGTCAGCTCCTGAAGGTGACGGGGGGTAAAGAAAGAATTCGCTTTTACATTGAATCTTGGCAGCCACAAATGCCATCGGTCGGTGATCTGACTGCTTTTATCAAGGATCTTCACGCCCGCAAAACCCAGCATTACTGCGATTTACTGGCCAATGAAGTTTTACCACTACGCCCCGGCGTCAGACGACTGATTCAAGAAGCACGGGATCAAGGCATTCGTTTGGCGATCGCCACCACCACTACCCCAGCCAATGTCACCGCCCTATTGACCCATTCCCTCGCCCCCGATGCCATGGATTGGTTTGAGGTTATTGCCGCTGGCGACATGGTACCCCAGAAAAAACCGGCCCCCGATATCTTTTTCTATGCCCTCGAAAAAATGAATCTCCGGGCCGATCAATGTGTCGCCTTTGAAGATTCTGGTAATGGCTGGCTTTCATCACGGGATGCGGGCCTCACCACCGTCGTCACAGTGAATAACTACACCGCTAACCAAGATTTTACGGGGGCTGACCTGGTACTCAGTGATCTAGGGGAACCCGATCAACCCTTTACAGTATTGGCCGGAGAAGTCGGCACTTGGCCTTATTTTGATGTGACTTTAGCTGCCGAATTACTCAAGCGAAAAAGCAAAAGTTGATTTACCTGATCGGTACTGAAATTATCATCGCTGATCAACAGTAAACTTTGGCTGCCATCGGCAAGCCGTGGCCCTAGGGTCATACCTTCTAGGTTATCGAGACCAATCCCCAACTGTCGCAGATCAAGCAATAAGGTTTTCTGCATGGGCACAACGGTCTCTGGATTTCCGGCGAGGGATTCGATGCGGGCGGTGTCGGTGGCATTACCAATGGTCACCTGGAACAGTTTCGCACCAACCCCCCCAAGGCCATAGCTGCGCTCCAGGCTGAGAAAATAACCTTCCTGGGGGAGGGCAATCATTTCCACAAGGCCATTAGAAAACGTCCCTTGGGGCGCAGGTTCTAAAGGATAGAGGTGTTCGGCGATTAACACAGGCTCGCCGATGGGATTGATGACGTAATGCAGTAGACGAATGGGCGCACCCACATTATCAGAACGCGTGTCTTGATGAAGGGATGATTCTGGAGCGACAAAAATCCGAAAGGGATCAACGGCGGCTTGGGAAGGGGCAGAAATGGCCAAAGCCTCAAAGCCTAGATTATTGCGCACACCCCGCTGGCGATCGCCTGTTAGAAAACGTTGGGGAATTCTGAGGGACGTTAATTCGCGCCCTCCGCGGTCAAATTCTTTTACAAACGGGTCAATGGCAGCGTCGGTATCTCCCTCGCTGGAAATAAATAATGTATTGCGGGGCGAGAGCACCAATCCTTCTGGGTCAAGGCTCCCCGGGGCAAAAGTTTCGCCATCAGGGGTGGTTAAAGGCGTCATGCCCTTGAGGTTGAGCTGCTGGATTTGGGGAATGGCTCCGGTTTCATCGATTGTCAGATCGAAGGTATAAAAGCGGGCCGGAGCAAACTGGGAGCGGTCATCACTCAGGGCATAATAATCACCGGTCTGGGCATCGTAATAGAGAGCCGATAGGCCGCCGACCGTTGTCCCTTGAAACTCTGTTTTGGGTAACCAATATTCGTCTAGGAATTCTACGCTCAGGGGGGCAAAGGTGCGGGGATTGCTTTCTGCCGGGGGGACAACGGGGGTACAACCGATCAGTAAGCTGCCAATCAGACAAAACTTGATCCATAA
>NZ_CAWNNO010000010.1:0-51306 GCF_963876085.1 Synechococcus sp. BDU 130192
CTAAAGGTACCGACAGTAGAACTGAGATCACCGACATTGGAACTTAAGCCCGCAATGTTGCTGCTATTGGCTGCAATGTTCGACTTGTTATCTGCAATGTGAGAACTGTTCGCGGCGATATTCGAGCTAAAGGTGCCAACGGTGGAACTGAGATCACCGACATTGGAACTTAGATCGGCAATATTACTGCTGTTCGCTGCAATGCCAGAACTGAAGTTACCCACAGTTGAACTTAAACCAGCGATGTTGCTGCTGTTCGCTGCAATACCAGAACTGAAGTTACCTACGTTAGAGCTGAGGCTTGCAATGTTGCTGCTGTTGGCTGCAATGTTCGACTTGTTATCCGCAATGTGAGAGCTGTTCGCGGCGATGTTACTGCTATTTATTGCAATATTCGAGCTATTGGCAGCGATGTTCGAGCTAAAGGTACCGACAGTAGAACTGAGAATATTAAAGTTGCTGAAGAATGAGCCACCATCTGTAAATAGTTGGCCGCTTGCAGAGTCTACAAAAAGCAGTTCATTGTCATCGAGATCAAGCGCTGTGGGATCAGCAGTGCCAGGCAAACCAGGTAAGAAATAGGTGTTGTTAGTATTCCCGATGACAGCTTGGTTGGCTGTGGCGGTAACACCAGCACCAATGGCGATCGCATTATCTCCGGTAGCTTGGGCACCTGCACCAAAGGCAGAGCTATTGAGTCCAGTGGCCTGGGCACCAAAGCCAAAAGCAGAGCTATTTGTTCCTGTGGCTTGAGCACCAATACCAAAAGCTGTGGCATTGTCATCACCCGTTGTTCCTGCAACTGACCCAAAACCACAGGCTAAATTTGATGAGCTCGTACCGTTCGGCGTCGCTGTATCACTTCCATTTGCTGCAGTCAGTGTTGTTGGATTAACAACAGAAATATTTTCGATACCGAGAATATCGGCGAGGTTTAGCCCCACTACACCAATACTGACACCAATAAGATTAAGAACATCTAAATTGACATCCTCATCAAGGTTTAAATTCAAAAGATTAGTCTGTGTTAAACAGACTTCTGCTTCTGCGGGCTTAGTTGCTGTAGGACTAATGACGCTACCTACAGCGAGAAGAGTGGTCAGCAATGGCGAGCTGAGAACTGCCAGCCTAAATCGATTGAATGGTTTCATAATTTTTCAGCAAATTTTGTACATGACTTAAGCAAAGTTTTTTCGATCACAAAAAGTTGGCCGCTTTTTCTATGTCGATAGATGTCATCTATCAAAAGGAATAAAATATTTTTCTAATGCTTTAATCGGCGAATGATTGTATGAGTGCAAAATTCAGACAAAGAGACCAACAATGACGACAATTTAGCACCGAAATTGAATTTGAATCAACACAAAAACAAGCATTTTATTTGATCCTAAAAACTCCCAAGACTTTCTTTTGAGAAAACCCCTAAAATCCTTGACAGATAGCATTTTTAGCAAAAAAAGCAGCCGCATTTTTGCTTATTTTTTCAGGATAAAATACTCTTGAAGTATCTTGGTAACCCAAAACAAATTACAAAAATCTCAAAGAGCCCGAAAGTATTTGCTATCAAGGATTACGCTGTCTAAAATAAATTTTTATGCTTGTCTAAGTCAGAAATATCCTTACTGAAAAACTAATTTTCGTCAGTGATAAGTCGTATTTTTGTCGCCTATTTTTTGCCCAAAATAAATTTTGCTGTTGTTTTTTTGGAAACATATTAATTTCTTTTATGACGCAAAAAAAATAGCCCAAGCAATTTTGCTGAGCTTTAGTAACACTTTGAATCAGAGGCCGCTCAAAGCGTTTTGTGTAGTGTCTACGAATGAGTTTTGCTACATCCTGTTAATTTAGATCAGTTGTTTTTTGAACTAAGTTTAGGTTAAGAAATTACCAGAAAAAGTTAAGGCACAATAATGGCGATCGCGCCCAAGAATTGGAATATCTATTTTGTAGACAAAGTCTTTTATCCGCCGCCTGTGTCCATAGAAGCCTCCGTTCGTAGGCAGTATCAGTCTTTGCCTAGAAGTCCTTGATACAAGTTTGGACTAGAGAAAATCACGCTGAAGGTAGGGCCGCAGCACCTCTGGCACCGCCACCGTTCCGTTCGGTTGTTGATAATTTTCGAGGATTGCCGCCATGGTGCGACCGATCGCCAACCCAGAACCATTGAGAGTATGGACAAACTGGGTTCCTTTTTTCCCTGCTTCCTTAAAGCGAATCCCCGCCCGTCGCGCTTGGAAATCATAGAAATTAGAACAACTAGAAATTTCCCGGTAGGTGTCTGCGGAGGGGAGCCACACTTCCAGGTCATAGCATTTCCCGGCACTGAAACCCAAGTCACCACTACAAAGTTCGAGAACGCGATAGGGCAGCTTGAGGGCTTGGAGAATCGCCTCGGCATTGGCAACGAGTTTTTCGTGTTCTGCCGCCGAGGTTTCAGGATGGACAAATTTTACAAGTTCGACTTTATTAAACTGATGCAGCCGAATTAGCCCACGGGTGTCTTTGCCATAACTACCTGCTTCCCGCCGAAAACAAGGGGTGTAGGCACAATGGTAAATAGGCAAATTTTCCGCTTCGAGGATTTCATCACGGTAGAGATTCGTGACGGGCACTTCAGCAGTGGGAGTTAGCCAGAGATCATCGTCGGCACAGCGGAAACTTTCCTCGGCAAATTTTGGCAATTGCCCCGTCCCAGTAAGGGAATCACTATTGATCAACACCGGGGGCATTACTTCTACGTAGCCCGCCGCAATTTGCTGATCTAACATGAAGTTGATCAAAGCCCGTTCTAGGGCTGCTCCTGCACCGACGAGGCTCACAAAGCGACTTTGGGCAACTTTTACTGACCGGGCAAATTCGAGAATACCGAGCTGTTCACCAATTTCCCAGTGGGGCAAGATGTTTTCATTGGTGGGCTTATGTTCTTCTCCCCAGCGGCGCACTTCGACATTTTCGGTTTCGTTAGTGCCCACGGGGGTGCTTTGATCCGGCAGATTCGGCAGCGCTAACAGCAGATTGTAAATTTGGGCTTTGAGTTCTTTTTCCTGGGGTTCGAGGTCAGCGAGCTTTTGTTTGATTTCATTCCCCTCCGCTTTGAGGGTGGCAATTTCTTCGCCTTTGGGATCGGCACCGCCTTTAATCTTTTGGCCGATGAGTTTACCGATCTCATTGCTGCGGGCCTGGAGTTGGCTGCGATCGCCTTCGAGGGTGCGTTGTTGAATATCTAGATCAAGAATCGGTTGAATATTGTATTCTCCCGCTTTACGGGCATCGAGGCGTTCTTGGACAAGGGTCGGATTTTCGCGGAGGAGTTTAATGTCTAGCACGGACTTTGCTTTGCTGCGGTTGAATCACCCAACATTATTCATGATGGGCTAGTAATAATCAATCGAATCCTACTTGGTACCCCCTTCTGGCTCCCCTATGAGGGGGAGAATGGCACCCTCCGCCTTCGGCACCTCCCTCTAGGGACACCCCTCTAACTCCCCTATGAGGGGAGAATTTTTTTGCTTTTCCGGAACACCGGCCAATTGTCCCCTCCTGGGAGGGGCTACGGGTGGGTTATCAATAACTGACTGAGAACACCCCTCTAACTCCCCTACGAGGGGAGAATGGCACCCTCCGCCTTCGGCACCTCCCTCTAGGGAGGATTTGGGCAGGGGGATTGCGACATTTTGCGGAGAAAGCACACCTCTTTGGTATGATGCTGGGATTCTAAACATTTCTACATATAGAAGCGAACAACTCATGGCACCAGATTTCCCATGGTTGACGGCAATCATTGCCCTGCCAGCTCTTTCGACCCTATTGATCCCGTTGCTTCCTGATAAAGAAGGAAAAACTGTACGTTGGTACGCCCTAATCGTCGGTTTAGTCGATTTTGCGCTGATGTGCTTTGCTTTTTGGCAACATTTCGATCCCCAGGCGACGGAGTTTCAATTGGCAGAAAGTTATAGTTGGCTGCCGTCCTTGGGAATTCAGTGGAGTGTCGCAGTGGATGGAATTTCCGCACCCCTTGTTCTCCTTGCCGGTTTTGTGACGACCCTCGCGATGTTTTCGGCCTGGCAAGTTAATCAACGCCCCCGGCTTTTTTATGCCTTGATGCTGCTGCTCTATTCGGCGCAGATTGGGGTATTTGTCGCCAAGGATTTATTTTTATTCTTCCTGATGTGGGAGATCGAACTGATCCCTGTGTATCTCCTCGTTTGTATTTGGGGCGGGAAACGCCGTCGTTATGCAGCGATGAAGTTTCTCCTCTACACAGCCGCAGCTTCTATTTTCATTCTCGTTGCGGCCCTGGCTTTGAGCTTAAATCTTCCCGGTGGCCCGAATTTTGACCTGGGGGCGATCGCCCAACAGGATTATCCTCTGGGATTACAAATGTGGCTCTATGCTGGGCTGTTAGTTTCCTTTGGCGTGAAGTTAGCGATTTTTCCCCTCCACACCTGGTTGCCCGATGCCCATGGCGAAGCTTCCTCTCCCGTTTCCATGCTCCTGGCTGGCGTCCTGCTGAAGATGGGGGGCTACGGTCTCATGCGCTTCAATATGGAACTGCTACCCGACGCCCATGTGCGGTTTGCGCCCCTGTTGGTGATTTTGGGGGTGGTCAATATTGTTTATGGCGCGTTTAGTTCCTTTGGCCAGACCAACATGAAACGCCGCCTCGCCTACTCCTCTGTGTCCCACATGGGATTTGTCCTGATTGGCATTGCCTCCTTTACGGATCTAGGGATCAATGGGGCGATGCTGCAAATGCTCTCCCACGGTCTGATTGCGTCGGTGCTCTTTTTCCTCGCTGGGGTGACCTATGATCGCACGAAGACGATGGTCCTCGCGGAAGTGGGGGGTCTCGGTCAGGTTATGCCGAAGGTTTTTGCGATGTTTACGGTGGGGGCTTTGGCTTCCCTGGCACTACCGGGCATGAGTGGTTTTGTGGGGGAACTCTCGGTATTTGTGGGCCTCGCCACCAGCGATACCTATAGCGCAACCTTCCGTACAATTACGGTTTTCCTTGCCGCCGTCGGCGTAATCCTCACGCCCATTTATCTGCTCTCGATGCTCCGGGAAATGTTCTACACCCGCGAGATGGATCTCAGTTGCGATCTCGGTCAACCGACCAATGTGGCGATCGCCGGCAATGCCCCCGTGTGTTTTGGGAATGACTGCGTATTACCGAGCAATGCCATTTATGAAGATGCGCGGCCCCGGGAAATCTTTATCGCCACTTGTTTTACCGTTTTGATTATCGGCGTGGGACTCTATCCGAAACTGCTGATGCAAATGTACGATGCAAAAACCCAAACCCTCAATACCAGCGTGCGTCAGGCCCAGGCGATCGCCAAACAACCCAGCGAACCCATCGCCGCTTTACAAGCCCCAGAATTAAGCCCCCTGCGCTAAATCTGTGTGCAGTTTTCAATGAAGTAATATCCCTAAGTCCCCGATCCGTCGGGGATTTTTTTGTGCTTGAACCCTAGTCGCAAAAAAATAGAAGCGCTTCCCAAGGGAAACACTTCTAAATGTTCTATTTATCTAATTGCCCAAGGTGGGCCGAGAAATTCTAGTAGAGTTCTTCCTCTTTGTTAGTTTCGATGGTGACATCAGATTGAGGATAAGCAATACAGGTCAGAACGTAACCTGCTTCAATTTGATCATCATCGAGGAAGGACTGTTCGGATTGGTCAACAGTACCGGAAACGATCTTACCAGCACAGGTGGAGCAAGCACCGGCACGGCAGGATGCAGGAAGGTCATAACCAGCATCACCGGCGGAGTCTAGAATGTATTCATCATCGGGAGCGTCGTAGGATACTTCGCCGTCGGGAGTGATGAGTGTAACCTTATATGTAGCCATTAGTGTTTCCTCTGGTGTAACAGGGTGTTTACAAGGATTTCATCCGGCCATTCGAGAGCGTGCTTGGGCCTAAGCCTTGGGCAACCCACTAAATGCCTTCTGAAATTGATGGATCATTTTCTGATGATAAAGGAAAACAAAAGAGAACGAATGTCGCATTAGGAATGAAGTTAGCCCACACACTTTATATAAGACTGGCTTATGTTTTTTGGAGCAACAAAATTAGGGCAATAGAAGAATCCCTATAGCTTGCAAATCCGAGTGCTTCAGCGACCTAAGTCATGGAATGTGGTTATCGCCCCTTGTCATCTTCCTTTAAAACTGCATCAGGAATACTTATGCGATCGCCGCTGGATCGCCCAATTAGTAGAGATCTTCTTCTTTGTGAGTCTCGATCACACAGTTAGATGTGGGGTAAGCGATGCAAGTGAGCACATAACCTGCGGCCACCTGTTCAGGGCTGAGGAAATTTTGATCACTCTGGTCAACAGTGCCTGAAATCAGTTTCCCGGCACAACTAGAACAAGCCCCGGCCCGGCAGGAATAGGGAATATCGATCCCTTGGTTTTCGGCTTCGTCGAGGATATACATATCATCGGGAACGCTGACGGTATATTCGCCTTCGGGGGTTTTCAGAGTAACTTCGTAACTTGCCATTGCGGTAATGTAATTTTGCAACTAGGGTTTTCAGTTTCCATTAAACCCGTTTGGGGGCTCCGGGAAAATACCTGCCCCAGCAAGCACACAGCAGTTTGAGGAAAAAGCGTTAGGCGATGGCAAAATTTCGAGTGGGCATTGTCGGTACTGGTTACGCAGCTAAACGGCGGGCAGAGGCCTTTTTACGGGATGGACGGGCAGAACTAATGGCCGTGGCGGGTCAATGGCAAACGGCACGGGAGCAGTTCGCTAGTAACTATGATTTAGCGGCGATCGCCACCTGGGAAAACCTGATCCAGCGGGACGACTTGGATTTAATCGTTGTGTGTACGGTCAACCGACACCATGGGGCAGTGGTGCGGGCGGCCCTCGAAGCGGGGAAACACGTAGTTGTGGAATATCCCTTGTCCTTGGATCCCACCGAAGCGGCCGAATTGATTCAATTGGCCCAGGCGAAAAAACGACTCCTCCATGTGGAGCATATTGAACTGTTGGGGGGACTGCACCAAACGATTCGGCAGACCTTACCGGAACTGGGCGCGATCGCCTATGGCCATTACATTACCCTTGCTCCCAAAGCGAAAACCCTACCCCACTGGACATACCATTACGAGGATTATGGTTTTCCCTTTGTGGCGGCCCTGTCGCGGGTGAACCGATTGCTAGATCTCTTTGGCACGGTCGAAACAGTCACCGGGGCAGCCCAATTTCTCCCGGCAGAGTTGCCAGGCTATTATCAAAATTGCCTCTGTACAGCGCAACTGAAGTTTCAGAGTGGTGTGATTGCCCACCTCACCTACGGCAAAGGAGTCTTGATCCCCAAAGGCGATCGCCGTTTTAGTCTCTATGGCGAAAAAGGCACTTTAGAATTTAACGGCAACCAAGGCACCCTAAGCCAAGGCGATCGCCAGACAAACCTCGATGCGGGCAGTCGGCGTGGCGTTTTCTTGCAGGATACAGTGGCAGTGCTGGATCATTTAACCACAGGCAAACCCCTCTACATTCAGCCGGAACAAAGTTTGTACGCTCTCCAGGTGGCCGCCCAAATCCAACGGGCTGCCCTGGGCCAAACCTAAATATTTCCCCGACTTCGCCGCTCTCGGCCCATGCCGCTCGATAAAATAGAGTCACGATTTACCTTGGGAAAATTATGGTTGCGTTGTTCTCTGCCCAACACAGGACAAAATTTTGGGGGCCAGTTCTGCTGCTGACTTTAATGCTGCTGAGTAGTTGTGGTGGTGGTGAAAATTCCCCAGAAGAGGCCGTTGTCCCTGAGTCTCAACCCCTGCCCACGGAAGAAATCCCCGTAGAAAATGCGCCCCAAGTTCCTAACGCGAAAAATAACAATAGCCCCCCCAAAGATAATCTGGTGGTCCAAGGGGAGCCGATCCAAAATGCGCCCGCCGACAGTGCCGCCCCCAAGATCACCAATAAAACGACCCTAGAGGCCGGGGCCTATTGCTATCGCACCGAAGAGCAAACCATCCAGGCGATCGCCGAACTGCTCGTAGAACCCACAAACGATGTCAGTGGCACCCTGGAAGCGACGATTACCAACGATGCAGCGGGCTATTACACTTCCTATAACCAGAGAATTGCCGGGGTCTTGGATACAGAAACCCTAAGCGCCGCCGT
Organism: Synechococcus sp. BDU 130192; assembly: GCF_963876085.1. Taxonomy (NCBI): domain Bacteria; kingdom Bacillati; phylum Cyanobacteriota; class Cyanophyceae; order Synechococcales; family Synechococcaceae; genus Synechococcus; species Synechococcus sp. BDU 130192. The sequence continues at coordinate 8,147 of NZ_CAWNNO010000010.1, forward strand.
TGTCACCAACATTGAGAACGATGTGCAAAACTCCCAAGAAACCTGGACGTTGAATCGGAATGTGTTTAGCAATGGCCGGGATATGAACCTAAAGCGGGTGAGTTGCGAAGAAATTATTGCCCTGAAAGCCAACCGCAAAAATAGTCCCTAGTGGCTGTGGTCATGGCTGGGTTCTGCCAGCGGTGCAGCGGTGGGCATCGTTGAGTTTTCGCTCGGTAAACTGTGCTGGTGGGGTTGGTTGAGGGTCATATTTTGCCGCCCAAAGGAATAAAGCCCCATGGAAACGGCCCCCACACTCAAGGCTCCCATGGAAACCAGGCCACAGGAGATCACCCCCATCGCCACAACTCCTAGGGAAATAATGCCGTGGGTGGCAACCCCAATCGCAACGATCCCGTGGGCAGAGATACCAATCGCAATGGTGCCGTGGGCGGAGATGCCAATGGAAAGAAATTTGGTTTTCGAGAGGGGAGAAGGCTTGGTGATTTGGGTTTCTGGGTTAAAAGTCGTCATCAGTACTGCACAAAATAATTTTTAAAAAGAGGATTTAAAACCTAAGAAGTTACCGCCCAATATAACGAAGCTAAGGCGATCGCCACCGTTGCCCCCACCAAAGTATTGAGAATGTTCACCACCTCATTGGTAAGAACCGCAAATTTTTCTTGAACCGTTGCGCCGATTACGCTTTCGATATTCGTCGCCACAAAAGCCGCTACCACACACCAGAAGATTCCCAGAGGATCGATTAAGCCGACCCCATACCCCACCAAGGCGATCGCCACCGAAGCCACCACTCCCGCCAAGGTTCCTTCTAAGCTCACGGCCCCTTCTGTACCCCTAGGGACAGCTTGGAAAGTGGTGATTAAAAATGTGCGTTTCCCGTAGGCTTTACCCACTTCACTGGCGCTTGTATCGGAGAGCTTTGTGCAGAAACTAGCGACATAACCGAGCAAGAGTAGAGGTTGAATCGTTTCTGGCGCAATTAGAGTGCCCAGGGCGCAAATGGTGCCGACTAGGGCCGACCCCCAAACATTTTCTGGCCCCCGCAAGCCGCCCCGACCTTCAGCGATCCCGGCAGCTTCTTTAATGTTTTTGCCAATTTTTGTTACCCCGACCCCCACGAGGAAATAAAACATCACCACCCCGTAGCCCTGCCAACCGAGACAACCCCACACCAACACCCCCAACAGCCAAGCGTGGAGATAACCCCAGGAGGTTAGTAACTTTTTCGGCACTAAAAAGGCAAACAAAATCAGGGTTGAATTCAAGGCGATCGCCACGAGCCAGTTATTTGTCAAAAGATCCATCACGAAAACCAAACTTATTTTTCAATATCTTATTGAATCGCTTTCTCGGTTGACCTTCTAGCTGAGGGGAGAGTCTATGATGAAAGCAATTGTATTTGCGGTGTTAGTAATGGTGAAAAAATCTTGGTTTGCTGTCGGGGCGATCGCCTTTTTGCTTGGTATCGGGGGAGTTGCCGCCTTTAGTCAATCCCAGGCCCAGGGGGATCAACGCCGCCTTGTTGAAAATCAAACGCCGGTGCCCAGCCAGGCGATCGCCGCAGAGGTTTACCGGACGCCCACCTGCGGTTGTTGTGGTGCCTGGGTGCATCATGCTGAAGCCAATGGTTTCACCTTTACAGACAACATCCAGCCGGATATCACCGCCATCAAAGAACAATTTGGCATCACTCCAGCACTGGCGTCTTGTCACACCACCATTGCCAATGGTTACGTGTTTGAGGGTCATATTCCCGCCGCCGATATTCAACGGTTTTTAGCAAATCCTCCTGCCGATGTGCTTGGGTTAACGGTGCCAGGAATGCCCATCGGCTCTCCGGGGATGGAAGCAGGCGATCGCCAACAGCCCTACCAAGTTCTCGCGCTCCATGAAGATGGTACGACTTCTGTCTTTCAGGAATATCCAGGTAATTAAGGGTTACAGACAATGGGCATTAAGCGGCGTGAGTTTCTCGGTTTAACGGCCTTGGGCGCAACAGGAGCATTGCTTTGGCAGGGGCGCAATCTCCTCCGAAGCCGAAACTCTAGTCCTTTAGCCGCCCCCATACCAGAGATTTATCGTAGTGAAGGGGGTTCCCTGGAAATTAACCTCGAAGCCCGCTATGAAGATGTAATCCTTGGGGGAGAACCCACGCGCAACATGATGACCTACAACGGTCAGCTCCCTGGCCCTCGCCTAGAAGTTCAACCGGGCGATCGCCTAATTATTCACTTTAAAAATAGCCTCGATCAACCGACAAATCTACACTTCCACGGACTGCATCTTTCCCCAGAGGGCAACCAAGATAATGTATTCCTCCACATCGAACCAGGGGAAACTTTTCACTACGAACTGGAGATTCATCCCCAACAGCGGGCTGGCACTTACTGGTACCACCCCCACCACCATGGTTTTGTCGCCGAACAGTTATTTCAGGGGTTAGCTGGGCTGATCGTTGTGCGGGGGGACTTGGATGAACTGCCAGAAATCCGCGCCGCCCAAGAGGAATTTTTTGTTCTCCAGGATTTTAACCGCGATCGCCCACCCCAAGGAATGATGGACTCCCACATGAATTTGATGGCGGGTCGAGAAGGGAATCTAATTACGGTCAATGGCCTTTTTCACCCAGAAATCGCTGTCACAAAAGACTTAGTGCGGCTGCGGTTGCTGAATGCGTCCCCCTCGCGATTTTATCGTCTGCAACTCTATGGCCAAAAACTTATCCAAATTGCCGGAGATGGCGGTGCTTTTTCTCAACCCCTAGAGCGGGATGAGCTACTGTTGACCCCAGGGCAGCGGGCGGAAGTGTTGATCAAAACCCAGGATCTGCCGAAAACGCCGATTCATTTGCTCAGTCTTCCTTACCAACGCACCCAAATGGGGATGATGGGCCGCCAATATAGCAATACAACCGTGGCGATCGCCGATTTTACCCCCAGTGCTCAAACCTTCGCCCCGGTGCAAATTCCCGCCCAATTAATTTCCGTTGAACCTTTACCGGAGCCGAGCCGAACCCGTCGTTTTACCCTGAACCATGGCATGGTACCAGGACAGGGAATGGCTTTTTTGATCAATGGGGAAGCCTACCGGGATCAACCCCAAACCACCGTCCGCTTGAACGATGTGGAGGATTGGGAAATTGTGAATACGGGCACAATGGATCACCCCTTCCATGTCCATGTGAATGGCTTTCAAGTGGTGAGCCGCAACGGTGTACCGGAAGAAAATATTGCCTGGGCGGATACGGTATTGGTGCGGGTCGGGGAAACGGTCAAAATCAGAATCGCTTTCCGGGATTTTGCAGGGAAGACGGTTTACCACTGTCACATTCTCGACCATGAAGACCTCGGCATGATGGGCCAATTGGAAATTCTACCCGCTTCATAAAACGTGAAATTGCGGCCTTGACTCTCCAGTGCACTAGAGCTTTTATCCTGGAGCCAGCACTTGAATCATCGAGGAAAGTTCGCCATGGAAACCCGCCAGTTTCAGATCAAAGGGATGGGCTGTGCTGCCTGTGCCACCACCATCGAAACCGCCCTCCAGAACACCGCCGGGGTACAGGTTGCCCAAGTAAATTTTGCTGCCGAGCAACTGCGGGTGGAATTTGACGGCAGCCAACTCAATGGCGAAACCCTCCAGCAAGTGGTCAGTGATGCGGGCTATGAAGCAATTCCCCTCATGGCAGGCGATCGCCAAAGTCAGTTAGACCAACAGGAACGGGAACAGACGCGGCAACTGCGCCAACTCAGCCGTAAGGTTTGGTTGGCGGGAGCCTTAAGTGCGGTGCTGGTAATCGGCAGTCTACCGATGATGCTAGGAGTCAATATTCCGGGGATCGCCCATTGGTGGCACAATCCTTGGTTGCAGTGGGCCTTAACGACACCGATTATGGTTTGGCCAGGCCAGGGCTTTTTTACAGGGGCGTGGAAAAGTCTCAAAAATCGCACCGCTGACATGAATACCCTGGTGGCCCTGGGGACAGGGGTGGCCTATGGCTATTCGGTGCTGGCGACGGTGTTTGCGGCCCAATTCCAGACTTGGGGTTTGACGGGGGATGTGTATTTTGAAAGTGCGGCGGTCATTATTACCTTGATCCTCTTGGGGCGCTTTTTAGAGCGGCGGGCGAGGGGAAAAACGGCGGCGGCAATTCGCGAACTCATGGGCCTCCAGGTGAAAACGGCGCGGGTGCTGCGGGGCGAAACTACCGTTGATATTCCCGTAGAAAAAGTGCAGGTGGGCGATCGCCTTTTGATCCGACCGGGGGAAAAAATTCCGGTGGATGGCGAAATTTTAGAAGGAGATTCCACCTTGGATGAAGCTTTGGTGACGGGAGAATCGTTGCCCGTGGAAAAAACCGTGGGCGATCGCGTCATTGGTTCAACCTTGAATAAAACGGGTCGTTTGATCCTAAAGGCGACCCATGTGGGGGAAGATACGGTTTTGGCGCAGATCATTCGCCTCGTCCAGGAAGCCCAGGGGAGCAAAGCACCGATCCAAAAGTTAGCGGATCAAGTGACCGCTTGGTTTGTGCCCGCCGTGCTGGTGATTGCGCTGGTTACTTTTAGCCTTTGGGCGATCGCCGGTAATCTTTCGCTGGCGATCACAACTTTAGTGAGCGTTTTGATTATTGCTTGCCCCTGCGCCCTGGGGTTAGCGACGCCCACCTCGATTATGGTCGGTACGGGGGTTGGTGCCCAGCATGGCATTTTGATTAAAGATGCCCAAAGCCTCGAACTCGCCGCCCACCTCAGCACCATTGTCCTCGATAAAACGGGCACTCTCACCCAGGGGAAACCCAGCGTCACCAACTGCCACAGCCTGATTGATGAAGGGCAACTGTGGTCTTGGGTCGCCAGCGTGGAACAATCTTCGGAGCATCCTTTGGGGGAAGCAATCTTTCAGCACGCCCAAGGCAAAAATATGCCCCTCGTGCCCCTGGAAAATTTTCAATCCCAAACGGGGCAAGGGGTACAGGCCACAATTCAGCAGCAAAATATCTACATTGGCACCGCCCATTGGCTACGGGATCTCGGCATTGACACAGAACAATTACAGGCCCAGGCCACAGCCTGGCAAAATGAAGGGAAAACGGTGATTTGGGTCGCCATTGACCAGCACCTCGCGGGCCTGATTGCCTTGGCTGACCAGCTTAAACCCACTAGCCCCAACGTCGTCAAACAGTTGCAAAAATTGGGTTTAAAGGTTGTCCTACTCACCGGAGATAATCCCCGCACCGCCGAGGCGATCGCCAAACAGGTGGGCATTGATCAGGTGCAAGCAGAAGTGCGCCCCGACCAAAAGGCTGCTGTGGTGCAACAATTTCAAAATCAGCGGGAAGTGGTCGCCATGGTGGGGGATGGCATTAATGACGCTCCAGCCCTGGCCCAGGCGGATTTAGGGATTGCCATCGGCACAGGTACTGATGTGGCGATCGCCGCCAGTGATCTCACCCTCATTTCTGGGGATTTAGCAGGGATTTTAACGGCCATCAAACTCAGCCGCGCCACCCTCCGCAATATCAAACAAAATCTCTTTTTCGCCTTCTTCTACAATGTCGCCAGCATTCCCATCGCTGCGGGGATTCTCAGTGCTTGGGGGATTTTCCTGAACCCGATGATCGCCGGGGCGGCCATGGCCTTTAGTTCTGTTTCGGTGGTGACGAATGCTCTACGTTTGAAAAAAGTTAGTCAACGGCTTTAAAAAGCTAGTCTTTGTTTAACTGCCTCTAAAGAAATGCGTTCTTGATTTTCTGGGTTGGTTTCGGCTGCGATCGCATCATGAACATCTAATAAATCTTCTAATTCTTCGGCATCGATAATAGCTAATTTGCCTTGAATAATTTGTTTAAAAAAATCATCGACAGAAAGGTTTAGTTGTGCGGCAAGGGTAGAAATACCCTGTAAAGATTCGGCTGAAATCTGTAGTGAAGTCATTGTTTTTATGGATTTCAAATGATTAAATAATGTTTTTACTTAATGGCTCGTCAAAGTCATCGGGAACAATAAATTCTCCTTCACACAGTCCAAAAGGACGTAATTTTTTTTGACTGGTCAATATTCGATTTTTCTTGTTTTTCTTCGAGTAAGATTTCCAGAATTTTATGGACTAAATAATCTGGAATTTTTTCGATTTCTTGGATCAGTTGTTCTCTTTCTGTCATGGGTTGATGCTGGTGGCTCTGATTTATTTTGGTGGGTTATCGATCGCCCAGGGGCCAACTATATTTTCGCCACTTTTTTCTTTTTCGGCCAGGGCAAGGTTTAGGTGGAGCAGTTTTTCGAGAATGTCGTCGTCTTTTTTGAAGCCGTAGGCTTTGAGGACGAGCTGATCGAGCTTTTTGTGGAGTTTATGGAGTTGGCTGGCGGGTTCGTCGAAAAAGGCGTTGTAAAGTTTGGTGATCCCCCATTGTTTGGCTTCCATTTGTTTGCTGCGGTAGTCGTGGAGGTCGATCATCGCTTGGCGGATCTGTTGAGTGAGTTTTGCGATCGCCGTCTGGGGAAAGGGAAAGGTTTCAAAACAGGTATTGTGGGTGTAGCGGGTATCACCTTTTAGGGTTGAGCTTTGGGCTTTGACCCATTGGCGATGAACATCTGATGTCAAAATTCCCAACACATAAAAATCATCCGAAGCCACAACAGTTGTTGAGTCAGCAGGAAGCCAATCTAATTTACAAGGAATAAAAATAAACCATTTAGAATGTCTAGGAACTGCAAAGTAAAGAGCTAGTAACTCGATTGCTTGACGCATTGCAGGCCTAGCTCTTGGAAATAACCACCAGTATTCCCTAGTTTTTTGATCTCTGTTATTTTCACGCTGAGGCTTAACAAAAAAATTAACATGATCAAAAGGCTCTTTGTATGTAGATGCGTCTTCTAAAGAAAAATCATTAAAATCAATAATCCATCGACTGGGTTCACCATTTTTATTGCTGGCTAAATCTGAAGCTGATACAAATAGTTTCAAGACTTGATTGTTTTTTGTATTTTTCTGGATCCAATTTTCTACTTTTTTCTCAGAAATCAGAAAGTCTTTTCCCGTGGGTTGCACACCTTTGAAAGATTGATTCAGATTAACTTTTAGCTTAACGGCATTGGAAACATCCGTTTCAGACTTTAAAGATGAATTTATATTTTTGACAATTTCATGATCTAAGACATATTCTGGAGGCTTTAAATATTGCCAATTAACCAAGCTAACGTGGACATTCGCTTGTCCAGACCAAACCTGTGTAGAGATTGCATCGTGAATAATTCCGCCGTTATTGACAATATATTCTAAGCTTGCCCTTCTGCTAAAGCCTTGACTAATTGAATTCGTCCCAACTAAACCAGCTCGACCAGTTTTATTAAGATTTTCGTGTGCTAGACGAAACCAATAAACGCAAAAGTCTACTTTGTCCTTAACATCAGAAAACTTTTCAAAAATTCGTTCAACATATTTATCCCCAAGCTCTAAACGTACTCTTGAGCCACCAAGAAAAGGCGGATTCCCGATAATGGCATCAGCTTTTACCCAGTCATTAAACAGCGCATCTTGGCAGACAATATTTTGATCCAAAGAATCCAACGGCAAAGCAGGCTCATTCAACCCAAACTTATCAATCGCAATCTTCCGGGCGATCATCATCGTCACCCGCGCCAACTGCACCGCGAACGGATTCGTATCCATCCCAAAAAACTGCAACGGCGTCACAATCCCAATTTCTTCCTGCTGTAAAACTTCCCCCTGGAACCGCTTGCGCCGCTCATAGATTTTGTTGAGCAAAACCCGTTCCAGCCGCTTCAACTCCTGATAAGCCACATAAAGGAAATTTCCCGAACCGCACGCCGGATCCAAAACCCGATATTCCCGTAATTCCTGCTTCAGCTTTTCGAGATCTTCGTAGGTCGTCGCTTGGTCGATTTTCCCTTCCCAATAGTCGGCGATCGTCGGGCGCACAATCTGCCGGATATCCTTCTCAGAAGTGTAATGAATTCCCCTGGCATGGCGCTCATCCGCATCAATGGCACTCTCAAAAATATTTCCAAAAATCGACGGTCGGATATTCGCCCAATTATCCCGCGCACACACATCGAGAATTTCTAGCTCGTTCTTTTCTAAGGGAATCGGCTGAATTTCCCCAAACAAACCCCCATTAAAATAATCCACCCCCTTGTAACGACCCTGGGGCACGATCCCCGGCAAGTTCATCGCCCGAAACAACCCACTAAAGGCATCGTAGGCATTATCCCGCCCCGCCAAACAGTCCTGCACCAACCCCACAAACAGATCCCGTGGTAGGAGATTCCGGTCTTCGGCAAACATCGCTAGGACGCATTGCAGGGTAAACCGTTGCAGTTGCGCTTCTGTGAAATAGACAAACTTTTCCCTTTCGCCCCGCGATCGCACCAGCCGATAAAATTCCCCCATGCGCTTGGCCGTGCGTTCCGTAACTTCGACCTGATTATTCCGAAAGATCGGCTCCCGACCACCGATCTCCATAAACGAAAATGTCCCTACCCGATTCGGGAGATCTTCTAGCTTGACCCGGTCTACAGGCTCATCGACCTGGTTGTTAAAGTCATAGACCCAAAACTCATCAAAATTGCAGAGAATCGAATAGCGTGGTTTCGGGGTCAGCCGCAGCCAATATTTTTCGAGCTGGGAATAATGCAGCGCCAGATCTGTCCCGCGCTTTTTCATCTCCACCACGACTCCCTTTACCCCAGGGGCAGGCGACCAGACCAAATCCGCAAAACCTGTTTTATCCTTCTTGCTCGCTTTTTTGACCCGCTCCTCAAACTCGGCCCCCACTTCTTTGATTCCCGCATGGCCAAAGGCTTGGAAAAATCGCGTTAAAAATGTCTGCGCCTCCGACTTCTCATCCCCTTGGATATAGGCATTACAGTAATCCACAAACGCCTGGAGAGAATCACGGGTTACTGCCATTGGTCACTCAGCCCACAAGAAAAAACAATACAAAGATTCCTCCATAGTATCGCCCAATCCCAACACCATCCACTCAAAAACCACCGACACAATTGATTTTAGGCAAGTATGATGAAAGTCATACCCTGAAGCTTAAGTTAAGCACCCATGAAAAAGACACTGTACATCTCGGATGAGCTGTGGCAGGAGCTTGATCAATACCTCCAAACTCACCCCGAAGAAAATGCCTCTAGCCTCGTCCAGAGCGCCCTCAGAGATAAGCTACGTCCCCGGAATGGTCAGGATTTGCTAGATTTAGCAGGCCTAGTTCGTAATGCCCCTGTTGATGCTTCGACAAATCCCTGACTTGCTCAGAAGGATAATTTATCACAGCAAAATAAGACCCCCACAAAACTTCTGTAAACCAGCAATTTCGCAGGGGAATTTCAATAAAAATGCGCTATTGAGTCTGACTTTAGGCTTCGACTTTAATGTTGACCTTCGTTTCCTTATCAGCAGTTTCTTGGTAGAGCTTGAATCCAGAGACGAGATCCTTTTCTCCGGTGATCAGACGGGCACCCCGACCTCTAGTGAAGTAGTTCCAACCCCACTGGAGCATCACCACCATCTTGTTATCAAACTCAATCAGGTAGTACACGTGGGCGAAGATCCAAATTAACCAGGCCAAGAACCCAGAGAATTTCACAAAACCGAGATCCACAACGGCGGCATTTTGCCCAATGACAGCTAGGCTACCCAATTCCATGTAACGGAAAGGCGCCATCTCCTGACCATTCACCCGCTGCTTGATCAGTTTTGCCACATATTCCCCTTCTTGCATCGCCACCGGCGCCACCCCAGGTAGAGGCCGTTCATTTTGGTGGGGGAAGTTGGCCAAGTCCCCAATCACGAATACATCGGGGTAGCCGGCAACGCTCAGGTTCGGCTCGACGATGACCCGACCAGCTCGGTCTAGGGTCGCGCTTAAACGGTCTTCGAGGACTTTACTCATGCCAGACGCTTTCACCCCAGCGGCCCAGACAATGGTTTTTGCGGCGATTTCACACTGGTCATCACCCTGCTTAAAGGTGACAAGGTGGTCTTCGATGTTCGTCACGAGGCTCTTGGTTTGTACCTGCACACCCAGATTTTCCAGGGATTTTTGCGCTTTCGCCGACAGACTAGGGTCGTAGGGGGGCAAGACCCGATCCATCCCTTCTAGGAGAATAATCCGGGCGCGGGTGGTATCAATTTTGCGGAAATCTTTTTTCAGAACGCTGTAGGCAATTTCGGCGATCGCCCCGGCCAATTCTACCCCCGTCGGGCCACCACCCACGATCACAAAGGTCAACCAAGCCTGTTGGAGTGCCGGATCTGTTTCCTTTTCCGCCGCTTCAAAGGCCATAAAGATGCGGTGGCGAATTTCGAGGGCATCCTCAACGGTTTTTAGGCCCGGTGCGTAGGGTTTCCAATGGTCATTCCCAAAGTAGTGATGGCTGACCCCCGTGGCGACGATCAAACTGTCATAGTTGACGATCCCTTCGTTCATTACCACCGTTTTGTTATCGGGATCAATGTCAACGACTTCATCAAGGAGCACATGGGTGTTTTTGTTGCCGCTGAGGACACCGCGCAGGGGTGAGGCAATATCCGCCGGGGAAAGGGTACCTGTTGCTACTTGGTACAGCAGCGGTTGGAACAGGTGGAAGTTCCGTTTGTCGATCAGGGTGACATCCACGGCAGCCTCATATTTACCGAGAGTTTTCGCGGCATAAAGACCACCAAAACCGCCACCGATAATCACCACTTTATGCTTGTCTGTCTGGGGGGTGAGATTGGGGAGTTGGGTATTGACCATGGGTTCGCTGGGGTTGGGGAAAATATAAACTTTTATTTCAATCGGCCTGTGTTAGGTAAGAATACTAACAGAAATCTACCCAAAGAGATAAAAGGTGAGATTTCAATGGTGCTATTGCTCGAAAAAATAGGGCGGAGACGGTTAATTTAATGCAGCGTTTGGTGGTTTCTGAGGCGCAATTTACTGATCTTTCTAGGGTTAATTTAACGACAGAACAACGGCATTATCTGCTAAGTGTGCTACGGTTGCGCGCAGGCGATCGCCTGGTTGTGTTAAATGGTTTAGGCCAAGCTTGGCTTGGTGAATTGACAGAGACTGAGGAAATTCAATTAATCGAATCCCAGCACCTCCAAACAGAATGTCCGATCCCGGTGAAATTAGTGGCCGCCCTGCCGAAAAATGGCTTTGATGAGGTGGTGCGTTGCTGTACAGAATTAGGCGTGACCCATATTTATCCGGTGATTTCTGAGCGGACAATTTTAAAACCGAGTGAGAATAAGTTAAAACGCTGGCGTAAAATTGCCACCGAAGCCGCAGAACAATCGGAACGGGCGATTGTGCCAGAAATTGCCGCACCCCAACCTTTTTTCAATCTTTTAGAAACCCTTTCCCCAGAGCAAACCTATCTCTGTGGCGCACGGGAAAAGTCATTGCATCTCCTGGATGCGTTACCCAAAACGCTCCCGCCAGAAATTACGGTGCTGATCGGGCCGGAGGGGGGCTGGACAGAGACGGAAATCCAACAGGCGATCGCCAAAGGTATTCCAGTCGTCTCCTTGGGAAATTCGATCCTGCGGGCCGTGACGGCTTCGATCACGGCGATCGCCTTAGTGAATAGTCACTGTCGTCCGGGGAATTAACTGGATTTAACTTTGGGAATCCCGGCGGGATTTTTCGATGGCGATCAAGGTTTTGCGGAGGGACTCAATTTCCCCCTGGAGCTGACTCGTATAAGTCGCGTTACTCTGGGCTGCCGTGAGGAGTGCCGCCGCCTGAAACGCCGTATCGGGGGTGATATTCCCCTTATAGGTCATCATGATGCGTTGATAATGTTCGCCAAGGTCATCGTGCATGATGCTCATAAAATCAGCGAATTCACTCATTTTCCCGCTTCTCCAAGCCGTTAGGGGGTTTTAGTTACCTTACATGGCCATGGTAGCGGAGATGCAAGGCGATCGCCGGAGAAATTTACCGAATGTATTTTTTTTCGTCCGCCCTCAGGCCACAATAGGGAAGATTTTTCACCGTTAGAATTTTCCCAGTTTAATGAGCAACTCCATTAACCCCATCGTTTGGCAAGAAGACTGCGTCCTCCTCGTGGATCAAACCCTGCTCCCCCTCGCCTGTAAAGTCGTCGAAATTAAAACCTACCAGGCTATGGCTGAGGCGATCCGCACAATGATTGTCCGGGGAGCACCTGCCATCGGGGTTTCGGCGGCCTATGGTCTATACCTGGGGGCAAAGGAGATCCAAACCACAGACCGCACCATTTTTCTGGAAAAACTAGAGGCGATCGCCGCAACCCTCCGGCAAACCAGACCCACCGCAGTCAATCTTTTTTGGGCCATTGATCGAGTCATGGCAACGGTTCAAGATGCGACTGGTAATATTCCTGAGTTGCAAAATTTAATTCTTGATACCGCCAAGGCGATCCACAATGAAGACCTCGCCACCTGCCAGGCGATCGGTGATCAGGGGTTGGCGGTTCTTCCCGAAACCCCCGAAAAATTAACGATCCTCACCCATTGTAATGCGGGTGGTTTAGCCACGGCGGGTTATGGCACAGCTTTGGGCGTGATTCGTTCAGCTTGGCGGGAAAATCGTTTAGGGATGGTCTATGCTGACGAAACTCGACCCCGGCTCCAGGGTTCCAAGCTCACCACCTGGGAATGTGTTCAGGAAGGGATTCCGGTGACGCAAATTTGTGACAACATGGCGGCCCACTGTATGCAACAGGGTCGGATCGATGCGGTAGTGGTGGGAGCCGACCGGATTACGGCCAATGGCGATGCCGCGAATAAAATTGGCACCTACAGTTTGGCGATCGTCGCGAAGGCCCATAATGTCCCTTTTTTCGTGGCGGCTCCTTTATCGACGGTGGATTTTTCCCTCAGCGATGGTAAGCAAATTCCCATTGAGGAGCGGGATCCTAAGGAAGTTTATCAAATTGGTGATACGCGCATCTGCCCGGAAGGGGTGCAATTTTATAATCCGGCTTTTGACGTGACCCCGGCCCACCTGATCACGGCGATCATTACGGAAAAAGGGGCCGTGGCTCCCGACCAGTTGATTCATCTCAAGGGCTAGAAACCGATCCCTCTATCCCCTCCCAAGCGGTGAAGATGACTTCAAAATAGCTGGGTCAAAATGGGCAGCAACCCCAACACACTAAAGCCCAGCAAAAAATACAAACTTTGTTGTCCCGTTTGGCGATCGCCAAAGGAGCGGGCATAGATTCCTTTGACCGCATTGTTACTCGCCGTCGCAATCAAAATCGAAATACTGGCTAGGGGTAAAGACAAGGACTGGCCCGCCGATTGGGTCAAGCTCAGAATAAAGGGATCTACGTCGGTGATCCCCATAATCGCCGCAAAAGAATACACACCGCGATCGCCTAAATAATCAACAATGTACCGGGTCAAGAGGGAGATCACCACAAAGAGCAGCGCAAAACTAAAGGCCGCCTTTAGTTCCAAGGGGTTGCCCTGGGGATGGGTCGCGGCGATCGCCTGGGGATCAGTCCCATTTTTTTTCCGGAGGGCGATCGCCAAGCCCCCCACAACTCCCACCAGCCCTAACAGGAAAAACGAACCCATCAGCCGTTCCGACAAAGCTCCATTAAACAATTCCAACAGCAGAATTAAGCGCCAATACATCATCCCCGAAGCCATCACCATTCCCCCCACATACCGCTGGGAATTTGCAGGATCGACGCTGGAACGTTTCGCCAGGGCGACGGTGGTCACCGTCGAAGAATAGGCTCCCCCCAAAAGAGCCGCCAGCGGAATGCTACCTTGACCTTTAATGAGCCTTTGGAGCAGAAAGCTGCCGTAAGAAACGGTACTCACGGCCACCACCACCAGCCAAGTTTTAAAGGGGTTGAGATCAAAGGTGGTCAGGGCTTGATTGGGCAAAATGGGCAAAATAACGATAGTCAGCAGCAGAAATTTGGTGAAGGTGAAAATATCCTCCTCAGAAAACCGCTCGGCCAATCCTTCGAGAAACGTCTTCAGTTCCAACAAAATCAAACTGGCGATCGCCAAGGAAGACGCCACCCAAAAATGCCCATGGTAGACCAGCGCCCCCAGAATATAGGTCGCCAAACCCGCCATCTCCGAAGTAAGACCAACCCGTGACGTTTCCGCCTTGTGCCAGTAGGAAATCATCATAAAGCCACCAATCACCGCCAAACCGCCGATCACTGCCAGCATTTGGGTTTGGGCCAAAAAAGCGACACTATAGCCAATCAGACCAATGAGCGGATAGGTGCGCACGCCCCCGAAAGCATAGCCTTTATTTAACTTGTGTTCCTCCCGTTCAAGGCCAATGAGAAACGACAAAAATAAAACCACCAGAAGCTTATAGGCATCTGCTGGGACGAGGCTGAGGAGTTGGGAGCCCATTACCAAAAATGTGTTGCGATTTTTACGATAGCGATATTTGCCGCTCTGCACCCAATGACAAACAAATGATTGTGCTTGGGGCCGAACGCGATGTACTCACCTTACCAGCAGCCGAGGTAGTAAACATCTTCGTAGTGTTCGGTGCAACCTTCACTGCCAATATTATTCAAAATATTCATGCTGGTGTTGTGGAGCATTGAACTGACATAGGATTGCTGTTCGGCGGAAACCGTAACGCCTCCACTCGCCATTAGCTGGGCTTGGTATTGCTGGAGGTAGGCGATTAAAACATTCACCATCACCCCCGAATAGGGCCAGGGGGTAATCGCCGCTTCGATAGTGTTTGGGTCAACGGCGATCGCCTGATTATTTTGCATTCTGTAGGTGGCAGTGGGGGTCAGGGCATAAAGAATTTTTGGGTCATTATTGGCGTTGGCCTGGGCGAAAAAAACCGTCACCTGACTCGGCGAAAAATAACTGATTCGTCCTTGGGCATCCAGATAAATTAAACCCTGATCATCGGAAAAAGGGCCAATAATCCCAGTATTGGGGGGGACAGGAGGAAAGCCGAGCTGTTGGGCCACAAAGACGGCATTGGCATCCCCTTGGAACTGAATTCCCACTGGATTAGCTTGGGCTGGTGCACAGATCATTTGTCCCATGAGACAACCAAGGCCCACACTGGCACTCAGATAACGACGCAAAACCTGGAACATCACAGCTTTCTCCCTCAGTAATACTTGACTTCAAACAATCACAACAGCATTGGGGGCACTTTTCTGGATTTTTCCGCCGCCCTAAAATCTGCTCCATTAGTATAGTGAGCTTTTCCCAGAAGCCTTTTAGATTGCAACAAAAGACAAAATTTTCACCGACAGCCCAGGGTAAGTTAAGCAGTAATCCGGCTTCCTCAGTCAACGAACTGCATAGGTTCTGGGGGGCCGCCACTACAACCCCGTGGAGGTTAGTCCCTAATCTCTCAATTTATTCTCCTTTGCAATGGAGCAAAACCATGAAATCAACACAAGGTATCGGCGTACAGTTGTTGGATGGTCTGTCTTTGGGGTTGATGGTGCTGTTGTCTGGTGCCCCAGCGGCGATCGCCACCCCCACAGAAATGACCTGTCCAGAGGGATGGCGTCTCCATACCCAAGAACTCAATCCCCAGATCCGTGTCTGTTTACCCAAAAATATCCACCTCCCAACGCTCGCGGATCTCAGCCGACAACCGGCCCAGGTGCAGGTGCAACAACTGCGAATTATCCAAACTGGCGCTCAGATCGATCCGAGCCACCCCAAGGAGTCCCACATTCAAAGTTCGAGTCGTACCTCAATCCAGGTTTACCAACATACCAGCCAGTAACAATTTGGCGAGTTGTCGGGGGTTGATATTGTGCCAGAGTCAGCAAGCTCTGGTTTTTTGTTGGCGAAAGTGACTGGGGAGATTTTTTCTGATCTAGATATTCCTTGGGGTGGCAGGAGTATTCAGGCCGTTGGCAACCGATTTTTTTAAAAAGTTTTTTAAAAATTGACCGCAATTAACAAAAGAGGTTTTCTGGGCTGGTTAAAGTAGGGAATCAAGCAAGATTTTTGCCATAATTTTAAGGCAAGCTTGCGTTTATCTTTGCGCCTCCAGTCTCCTCACACCCATGCTAAATCAATCTTTTCGTCAGTGGAGCCTCTACACGACTTTCCTTATCCTAGGGGGAAGCCTGGGGTTTTTGGGCCATGCCTATTGGTTCCAAAGACAGCTAAATGCATCTTTGCAAGCCTATGGTGAGTTTCGTCAATATGAGCAATCCCTGGCTGCGCTGGATCTCAACCAAGACTCGGTAAATTTTATTGCTGAAGCGGTCAAAACCGTTGGGCCGACCGTCGTGCGCATTGATGCCCTAGATCAGACGGAGGCCTCGGCATCACCCACACCATTATTTAAGAAGTTTTTTCAATTAGAAGAGGGCTTTCCCACCTTTGACGGCGATCGCCAACCCCAGGGCACGGGCTCCGGTTTTATTCTCAGTAGTGATGGCCAACTGGTGACCAATGCCCATGTGGTGGGAAATAGCTCTAAGGTAAAGGTGACTCTCAAAGATGGCCAGGTCTTTGAAGGGCAAGTGATGGGTGTTGATGAGCTAACGGATATTGCCGTGATTAAAATCGACGCCACGGGGTTACCTACCGCAACATTAGGGAATGCGGCGGGTCTGACCCCAGGGGAATGGGCGATCGCCATTGGTAATCCCCTCGGTTTTGACAACAGTGTCACCGTCGGCATTATCAGTGCCCTCGACCGCCCCAGTGCCCAGGTCGGCATTCCGGACAAACGGGTACGTTTTATCCAAACCGATGCCGCCATTAACCCTGGTAATTCCGGTGGCCCCCTCCTCAATGTGCGGGGGGAAGTGATTGGCTTAAATACAGCGATTCGCGCCGATGGCCAAGGTCTGGGATTTGCCATTCCCATCGAAACCGCCCAACGCATTGCCCAGCAACTCTTTACGGAGGGGAAAGCGACCCACCCTTACCTGGGGATTCGGATGCTGGCATTGGACGGAGAAGGGAAAAATCGATTGCGGGAAACCCTGCCCGCCATGGCCCAGACGCTTGATTTAAATCAGGAAACAGGGGTGTTGGTGATTGAGGTTGCCCCAGATTCTCCGGCGGCGATCGCCAATATCCAGGTGGGAGATATCCTCAAGCAGGTGGGGGATCAACCCGTCCTGACCGCCTTTGATGTCCAGGATGTCGTAGAACGGAGTAGCATCGGTGCTGATTTACCCATTGATCTCAAGCGCCGGGGCAAAATGCGGCAGTTAACCGTCCAGCCTACGGAGTTTCCGAGTTAGGCCAGGGTTATGGATCAATGGTGGGCCTTAATGATTGGCAACTCCCGTCTCCATTGGGCGACATTTACGGGGGATACCTTGCAAACAGTACACCACACGGCCCATGGCACTTGTCCCCCTGGTGTGAAACAGTTGCGCTATCTGGCCTCGGTCGTCCCCCAACAAAGCACTTGGATACGGGCTCATTTTCCCACCGCCAAGCCCATTACCTTGGCCGATATTCCCCTCGAAAATCTCTATCCCCAATTGGGGATTGATCGCGCCCTAGCAGTTTTAGGAGCCGGACAACGGTATGGCTTTCCCTGTTTAGTGGTTGATGGGGGGACGGCCTTAACCTTTTCAGCGGCCAACGGCGATCGCCAATGGATCGGTGGTGCGATTCTACCGGGTTTAAACCTCCAGTTTCAAAGCCTCACCCAGCACACTGCCGCCTTACCCAAAGTCCATTTACCGACGCAATTGCCCCCCCGTTGGGCCAATGATCCCGCCGGGGCGATCGCCAGTGGCATTACCTACACAGTCCTCGCTGGGGTCAAAGATTTTATCCGCGCTTGGCAAGCCGAATTTCCCCAGGGTCAGATCTTCAGCACCGGAGGAGATGGGGCGTGGCTGGCCCAACAGTTACCTATTTTGAATTACGATCCGGGGCTTATTTTCCACGGATTTGCGGCCTTGAGACGTAATCGCTGATCCTAACGGAGCTGATAAACCTTGCCATCGAGCAGTAGGCGGGTAATGCCCTTCGCCGCGAGACAACCGCTCGTTTTGAGGAAAAGGTCGCCATTGGGAATTTTGATGATTTTTTGGGTGCGCCCCCGGATAAACCGTTTGGCGACACGGTGGTTATCAAAAATGGGGAGGGTTTTTTGGCTAATTTCTTCGTCGGGAATTTCCCCTAAATCCTGAAAATCCTGCATTGGCCGGGCGATCAACTCCGACAAACGATCCGTCACCACATAACAATTGCGGGGGAACTGAGCCGCTTCGAGGGGCAAAATTTCCACCGTTTCTGAGTGGGCGACCGGGGTCACATCAAATTCTTCATCGTCGTCGTCATCATCATCAAATTCCTCATCATCTTCATCATCAAATTCATCGTCATCACCGATGTCTTCCCCCAATAATTCCTTGAGGGCCTGTTGGCGATCGCCCAACTGAATTTCCTGGGCTAGAGCGAGTAAATCCGGATTAATTTCGATCTCCTCAAAGGTTGCAGCTTCCGGTTCAGGCTCAGAATCCTCTAGGGCCAATGCGGTCACTGCATCGGAGGTGTCCAGCTCTGGGATTGCCTCTGGCTCTGGGTCACGGGATTTACGTCTGGTGCGCCGCCGTTCCGTTTTGGGTGGCGTGTCCTCGGCTGTATCGGTAGATTCTGGAGTTGTTTCAACCCGTTTGACTAGCTTTGGTTTTTCCACGGTTTTAGCCGTCGATGGCTCCGGTTCGGGGGTTGATTTTGTCCCACGGTTGCCACGACCCAGGCGTTTGCGTTGGATCAATTCCTCATATTCACTGGCACTGAGACGACTCTTAAGAAAGCGACTAATGGTAGAGCTGCTCACGCCATAGCGGGACGCCAAAGTAGAAGTCGTTTCTGCCGTTTCACGGTAGGCAACGAGTAATTCTTCTTTGTCATGGTCGGTTAGTTTGCGGGGACTCATAGCGTCGATACAAAATGCAGATAAAGGTGAGCAGCCTGGGTCAAAGCGTGCCAGCATATTAGTTTAACCTGTGTGCTCTATTAGTGTATCCCTTCAAGGAACCAGCGGTTGCGGGATACACAGAATTTCTCCAGAAATTCCTGCAATTATCGCGGTGTCGGGAATTGTAATTGGTTTTTCTCTAGGGGGATGTTTCTGTGGAATCTTCTGGTACCACCGTGGGGCCAGTGGGAGGGATTTTTTCGCGGACAATTAGGGCCTGGAGCACATCATGGACGACGGGAGCGGCGACAGTCCCCCCAAAGGAATTGGGCTCTGTGGGTTCATCGGCAGCGGCAAAGACCACATAGCGGGGATTATCGATGGGGAAGATACTGACGAAGCTTGTGATGTAAGCCCCCGGAATATATTGGCCGTTGCGTGCTTTTTGGGCCGTGCCTGTTT
The DNA here is from genome assembly GCF_963876085.1 of Synechococcus sp. BDU 130192. Classification (NCBI taxonomy): domain Bacteria; kingdom Bacillati; phylum Cyanobacteriota; class Cyanophyceae; order Synechococcales; family Synechococcaceae; genus Synechococcus; species Synechococcus sp. BDU 130192. Next base: position 27,489 of record NZ_CAWNNO010000010.1, read on the forward strand.
TCCCACCAATCCGATAGCCGGCAATTTTTGATTTTTCGCCACTGCCATCGTCCACAACGGTTTCCATCATATCGAGTACAGTTCTCGCCACCGCCGGGGAAAAAATTTGTGGGTTCTCCGAGGCTGCCGTGGTTGCCGCAAGCTGCTGGGCACTATTGGGGATTTCTGCTTTGGGAGTGACGGTTTGGAGTTTTCCTTGGCTATTGAATAGTCCCCGCACCAGATGGGGTTCGACGAGGGTGCCACCATTGGCGATCGCCCCATGGAGTTGCACCAGCTTGATGGGCGTCACAGTTAACCCTTGGCCAAAGGAATTCACGGCTGCTTCAACGGGGCTAGCGGTGAATTTTTCGCGACTCTTGAGGGTGCCTGTCACTTCCCCCGGTAGATCAATGCCTGTGGGCTCGGTGAGTCTCAAGCTTTGCAGTCGGTCATAATAATCATCCCGGGACAGATTTTGCATCAACCGAATCATCCCCACGTTACTAGAAACCCGCAAAATCCCTGCCACATCAATCACACCGTTTCCGGCACCGTTGTAGTTTTTCATCCGGTGGGGGCCAACCTGAATTGATCCCGGATCATTCACTGACGTGTTGGGGGTAATCACCCCGGCATCGAGGGCGAGGGCGACATTGATCGGTTTAAAGGTAGACCCCGGTTCATAGAGATCTGTGACTGCCCAATTTTTAAAAACACCATAATTTTCAGGCTGAACTTGGGCGTAATTGTTGGGATCGTAGTTGGGTTCTGTCACCAGACTCAGCAGTTCCCCAGACTGGGCATCCATGACAATGACAACACCCCGTTTCGCTTTGTAGGCAGCCATCTGTTTTTGCAGGGCTTGGCGGGCGGCCTTTTGGAGGGGGAGATCGAGGGACAGTTCCAATTCCCAGTCATCATATTTCATCGCCTCTGCCTGGAGGTTCCCTGGCAGGATCGCCCCATTGCCATTGCGCCGGAGACTCAGGGAAATGGGCTCCCGTTGGATTAAGCTTTCCTGGGCAAGTTCAATGCCAGCCCGGCCCAGGTGGTCGTCTTTTTGGACATAGCCGGTAATTTCTGCGGTTGCGTCCCCCTGGGGATAGAACCGACCGTATCGTTCCACCAGTTCTAAGCCATCAATGCGTAATTGGCGAATGGCGCTGACCTTGGTGGCGTCGAGGCTGGCCCGCAACAAGATCCCGCTTTTTTGGCGGCGCAAGGTGGTCTCTAGGTCTGCGGGGGAAATATCCCCCAAAATAGGAGCGAGATAATGGGCAACGGCCTTCGGGAGGTCTGTGGGGGCGATCGCCCCCGGGAGATTGTCTACTAGCTCCTGGGGAAGTCGGAAACCGACGGGGTGGGCGTAGAGGGTATGGGAAATGCGGTCTAGGGCCAGAATATTGCCTTCGCGGTCAACGATAGTCCGCCGGGGAATGTAGGGGCGGAGGGTAATCTGATGCTGGGACTGGGCGATCGCCCCTAGCTTGTCGTAGTCAATGATCTGTAGGTAGAACACCCGGACAGCCAAAGCCAATAACCCCACCACAAAAATGCCCCAGACGAGGAATAAACGCCGTTGGAGCAGCTTCGGTGCGGGCGGCCGAGACCGGATGGCTTGTTGTTTGCGCCGATACAGTTGCCGTCGTTGTTGGTGGGAGTGGGGGGAAGGCATGGTCATCGGTTTGACCCCTGATTGCTAAGGGCAAATCTGCTCAACACTCTACCAAGAAACCAATGATTAATAGCCAATGGGAGATTGTTCGCGGACGTGGGGGAGAGTATCTTGGGGCGCGGCGGGGAGAGAGACCTGGGTAGGCGTTTTGACATAAACGCTGTGGGCTGGGGTTGGCGCCACAAGTCCTGCGGTCGGTTGCTCTGCCTGGTGCTGGAAAAATTCGCCGAGGCTGGCACTGGTGGCGATGAGATCTGCCTCGTAATCTTGGAGTTGGAGGAGGTGACTAAACGCTTCACTCCAGCCCTTTTGGTAATAGGCTTTCCCGGCATATAAACCCATGGCCGTTGTCACGGCGGCGATCGCCACCCATTGGGTCACCTGCTTACTGATTCGGAGCGTTTGTACCAAAGGGGTTGTAGAGGGCTGTTCTGGCCGCGCTGGCAAGCTGCGAACCTTGGACTCTACCACTTTGAGGGGTCTGGATTTTTGCGGACGGGAGGGGGAAACCTGCCAGGGTCGAGGTGCAACTGCCATATCTACTTTCTATCGCCTCACACAAAAGATGTTGTCATTATGGGGTATTGTAGTCGCGCCTTGATCGATTTTCCCGTGTTTTTTTCGATTTTTACTAATTTTTCAAAAAAGCAATATTGATGTACTTTTCTTTCTAAGAAAAATATAAAGAAAGATATCAATGGGCAAAAAAAGTTCCCTGATTTTTATGATTTTGATGAAGTGGTTATGGCGAACAATCGGTGGCGATCGCCTATGGTAATTCCCCTTGTGGAGCGGGCTTTAGGCGGTTTTGCCAAGTTTGGCCCTGGGCGCGGATGGCCTGCAATTCATCTGGGGAGAGCCGTTCTAAATTTTTGAGGATTAAATTCATCCGACCTTGGCTGCGGAGTTGACCTTGGTGACGGTCGAGGAAGTGCCAGTAGAGGGTATTAAAAGGACAGGCATTTTCTCCGTGGCGATCGCCTTTGTGGTAGCGACAGTCGCGGCAGTAATCACTCATTTTATTGATGTAGTTGGCCGAGGCGGCGTAGGGCTTACTGGCAAGGATTCCCCCGTCAGCAAACTGCCCCATGCCGATGACATTGGTTTGCATCACCCAATCGTAGGCATCGATAAACGCGGCGTGGAACCAAGCTTCTAGGGCCTGGGGATTGACCCCCAAGATCAAGGCAAAATTGCTGAGGATCATCAAGCGTTGGATATGGTGGGCATAGCCCGTTTGTTCTACTTGTTGTAAGACTTGTTTGAGGCAGTTGAGATCGGTTTTGCGGCTGTCCCAATAAAAATCGGGCAGGGGCTGTTGGTGGTTGAAATGGTTTTTCTGGGCATAATCAGCGCCCACGTAATGGTAGAGACCATGGAGATATTCCCGCCAGCCCAAAATTTGCCGGATAAAACCTTCGAGATTATTGAGGGCGATCGCCTTTTGTTCCCGGATTGCCTCTGCTTTTTTGATCAATTCCCAGGGATGCAACAGACCCAGATTGAGATAGGGCGAAATCAGACCATGCCAGAGGGTATATTCCCCCGTGACCATCGCGTCTTGGAAGGTGCCAAATTTTTCTAAGCCCGTAGCGAGGAAATGCTCAAAGACCTGGAGGGCTTGGGTGCGGGTCACGGCCCAACGGAAAGGTTCAAGCTGCCCGTAGGTGACAAGACCTAAATCTTTAATCCGGTTGATCACGGCTTGGGTCAGCTCATCGGGCGCAAAGGTTAGCGGTTGGGGAGGATTGAGGTCTTTTTTAGGAGGTTTGCGGTTGTCTTTATCAAAGTTCCACTGACCCCCAAGGGGTTGCTGCGCTTCATCGAGCAGGATCTTAAATCGTTTGCGACCCGCCCGATAAAAGTCTTCGAGGACGAGGCGTTTACGATCCTTGGCCCAGTTGTGAAATTCTGCCCGCGACCACAGGAAGTGATTATTAGGAATGAACTTGAGGGTACAGGGGAGATCTAAGGTCTGGATAAAAGTCTCGAAGGGGCGATCGCTAGGCTGCATCACCCACAATTCCGTGATCCCCGCAGCGGTGATCCAGTCGGTTAGGGCACTTTGAAAATCAGCGGCGATCGCATAATGGACAGACCACCCGCCCTGTTCTAGCTCCTGGGCAAAGTGACGCATGGCCGACCAGACCAGCACCAACTTTTGGCCATGGTAGGGTCGTTGGCGGGCATAGTCTGCCGCTTCGATCAACAGAACAGGCGTTGTTGAGCGTTGGTCTTCCCGTTGTTGGAGGGCGGCTTGGGTAGCCCACAGTTGATCCCCCAGTACCCAAATCCCGACGGTCATGGGCTTTTCTCTCCCGAAAAATGCTGTTGGAGAGTGTAACACAGGCTTTTTGGGGACTGCGACAGCTTGATTCCAAGACAATTAAATTTCTGTGAACCCGTGGGCGATCGCCAGAAAAACCCTTTAACGTGAAAAGGAATCCCCACAATTACAGGTATTTTTATGTCCGGCGAAGAACTTTTAACCCTGGCGACCCTCCTTAGCCCTGGGTTGGCCCTGTCGTTTATTGTGATGATCTGTTTTGCGAAGGGGGGTTAACTTTGGATTGTTTTTTCGGTGGCTTTGATCAAGGTCTCCTGGAGGAGGGGCGAAAGATCTTTATTTAAACGGCCCACCCGGATAAATTCGGCATAGGTGTCCGCCTCGATATCCAGGAGAGTATCGCGCAACTGCTTCATATCCAGTTCTTGCAGTTGGGGATGGCTGCCTTTGAGTTTTTCAATTTTTTCTTCGATGGTTTCTAGCTCCCCTTCGACGAGATCCCGTTCATAGCGGTAGAATTCCTCGTCCACATCGGCAGCGAGGTTTAACTGGTCGAGGTAATTTAACACTCGTTTGAGGGCAACGCGGCGGGCAAGATACTCGGAATATTTCTGACGAATCGGTTGATCACCAATCAAATCGAGTTTTTCTAGAACCCACTGGGTTGTCAGGCCTTGTACCAGGAGAGTGAATAGCACCACCCCGAAAATGATGTTGATAATTTCTTGGCGATCGCCGAGCACCACAGGCACGCTTAAGGCCACGGCAATGGAAACTGATCCCCGCAGACCGCCCCACCACAGCACTGTTTGTTCGGAGAAGCTCAGGGGGTTATTGCTAAATTGATTGGAGAGCCAACCCAAACCATAGACGGAAATGGCCCGCGTCACCAACACAGCGGCGATCGCCACAAAAATTGCATCTAAGCTTTCCCCCAGGGTGCCAAAATTGACCTGATCACCAATCAGCAGAAACACAATTGAATTCACAAAAAACGCGAGGAATTCCCAGAATTCCGAAACGACTAGGCGAGTGCGGGGATTCATCCCAATATTCGAGCCAAAATTCCCCAAAATCATCCCCACAGTCACCACCGCAATTACCCCAGAACCGCCCAATTCCTCCGTCAATAGGTAAGTACCATAGGCCGATACCAGGGTTAAAGATTGCTCCACGAGGGGAATATCAAATCGTTGGGTCAAGAAAGAAATGCCAAAACCAATCAAACAACCGAAGCCGACACCAATGCCCACAAAGACTAGGAAAGTTGCCACCGTCGCCGACATCGAAAAAGTCTGGGTACCGAGGGGAATTCCCACCAGCAACAGAAACGCTACGACTGCGACTCCATCGTTAAAGAGGCTTTCCCCTTCCATCACCATCGTGAGTTTTTTACTGGCCCCCAACTCCCGGAACAAAGCCACCACCGACACCGGATCCGTCGCCGAGAGGGCCGCCCCCGCGAGCAAGGCAGAACTCAGGGCCAAGCTCGTCCACTGACTGAGGGCAAAACCAATCCCAAAGATGGCGATCGCCACCCCAGCCAAGGCAAACAACGCAATCGGCAACCATTGTTTCTGGAGTTCGCGCCAACGAATATTCCAAGCAGCTTCAAACAAGAGCGGTGGGAGGAAAATTTCAAGGATTAGCTCCGGCGAAAGATTCACTAAACGCACATTAATAAAAGCCAAACCCAGCCCCACAATCACCAACAAGAGGGTATAGGGGATCTGACGCAACCAACTAAAAATCCGTGAAAAGGTTGCAACGGTTAGGGAGATCGATAAAACCAACACAAACTGTTGCAAGTTTGTTGAAATCGCCGCTTCTGCAAGTTCTGCTAAAACAATCATGACCAAAGGCATGTCTAGATAATCTCTACAGATGCTAACAGGCATTGACCTCTGTCATCAGAAATATCAAGAGTCTTTAAATTTTTGAAGGCGATCATTAGCTCAGAACATCTTGTATTTCAAAGGTATATTGCATAGAAAAGCATTTAATTCACGCTTCCGTCGCCTTGTTGTTTTTGTGTCAATTTAATAATTACAAAATGTTGACTTTTAGCATTGACTTGAATTCTTTATGAATCTTTTATGTAGAATAAAAGCCCAATCAATTGTTAATACAATAATAAAACAATGGATAAAAGTATATTTGAAGAATTTATCGATTATTATATTAAGGCTTGGCAAAATTATACAAACTTTAGTGGTAGAGCCCGCCGCAAAGAATTCTGGTATGTTTTTATCATCAACCTTCTGATTTCCCTTGTCTTGGGTGTTTTCCAGGAAACATTTCTTGGGGCGATCGCCTCTTTGGTTAGTATTATCTATTCCTTAGCCTTTATTTTACCTGGAATAGCCCTTAGCATCAGGCGTTTGCATGATACTGGCCGCAGCGGTTGGTGGCTCTTAATTGGATTTGTACCAATTATTGGTGTAATTGTCTTAATTGTCTTCTTTGCTTCCGACAGTCAACCGGGCCCCAATCAATATAATGCTGACACGATGGCATAACTTTTAAAAACTAACCTGCAAAAGGATAAACACCCTTTACCAACAGTGGTTTAGGGTGTTTTTTAAAATCGAAAAATTAAAGGGTGATCGGTCTAGTTGGGAACAACTAAATTTTCTGAACCATTAATAACTTTAGCCGCAATGATCTTGTCAGCTTTGCTGAGGCTTTCGAGAACATCCTGGCCAGCGACGGTATAGCCAAACACAGAGTAACGACCATCCATCAAGTTAAATCCGGGCGGCGCTAATTCATTGTCAAATTTGAAGAAGAAAATCTGGGAAGAACCACCATTGGCATCATCGGCGGGACGGGCCAGAGCCAAGGCGCCATAGGCATTAAAAGGAAGATTGATCTCTGCTAGGTAAATGCCGAGGTCTTCTAGGGTTGCCCCATAGGTCGCTTCGTGGTCACCAGTGAGCATAATTTCCATGGGGATGGCGCGGTACTCATTGGTTTTCGGGTCAATGAAACCATCGGCATCACCTTCAGGATCACCCGTTTGCAGAATGTAGAGATCTTCAGCCCGGTTAAACGGTAGGCCATCATAGAAGCCCCGCTGCACCAAGTCAACAAAGTTTCCGGCATTAATCGGGGCGTTGTAACCGTCAACGACAACGGTAATGTCCCCTTGGGTGGTTTCGAGTTCGACGGTGGCCCGACCCAATAGGCGCGGTAGATTGGCATAGTCTTCGGGGATCGTGGTCGGATATTCGGCGATCATATTTTCTTCGATCGTACCGACTTTGTTGAGGATTTCCCGACGTTTTGTCCAGATCACTTCACGGTCTTTGGCGGCGATCGCCTCTCTCATGGTGGCGACATCTTGTTCCATTTCATCTAGGAGAGTTTTAGCCTGTTCCTTAAAGCTCGGTACGACATCTTCGAGGATGCCATCTTGGTTAATGGAGAGGACACGGCTGGCTTTCTTGGCATTGGCAGCAATCGGCCCCCAGCGTTTCGCCCGTAGATCCTTGGACATAAATTCCATGCTGTCCTGGAGGCGGCGAATGGGCTGATTGTCAATCGGTAGGGCGTAGCGGAGAATGGCTTCGGGATCAGTGATCGCATCCCCTTGGGCGAGGGAAGCAAGGGTAAAACTCGGTTGTGGCAAAGCCGAGGCCGGTTGGGTCACGCCAAAGCAAACGGCGATCGCCAAAGCCACGGATAGGCAATAATTTAAAAATTTGGTCATGGCGGAGAGAGGGAAATGAGTTTGTTTGAATTTTTTTGTTTAAAAGAATGCAGTTTGACTGGTCTCTTGTCATATTCTGCGTTTCCCTCTGGGCTTGTCAACAAAACATCACGACTCTTCAGATTCTTGCCACAACAAACCCCCCTGGGCTAACCTAGGAGGGTTGTTTTCTCTTCTTACGAGCCTGGAGAGATTCGAACTCCCGACCTGCTGATCCGTAGTCAGCTGCTCTAATCCGCTGAGCTACAGACCCATGGAGAAGAGTTGTGTTGTTTGACCAACAGTCATCTAATCTAACAGACGTTTTGGGTAAATGCAAGAGTTTTCTGGAAAAAAGATTGCCCTCCCTCCCCTGAGCCATCTCAATGCCCACGGCGAGGCGCAGATGGTGGATGTTTCTGAAAAAAACGTGACAAAACGGGAGGCGATCGCCACGGGGATGATCACCATGACCCACGCTTGCTTTACGGCGATCCAAGCGGGGGATGCCCCCAAGGGTGATGTTTTAGGTACAGCTCGCATTGCTGGGATCATGGCCGCCAAGCAAACCTCGAACTTAATCCCCATGTGCCACCCGCTACCGATTAAAAAGGTGACGGTAAATTTTATTGCTGACGCAAACTTACCTGGTTATCGCATCGAGGCCAGTGTGACGACCAAATCCGAAACGGGGGTCGAAATGGAGGCGTTGACAGCGGTTTCCGTAGCGGCCTTAACCCTTTATGACATGGCGAAGGCAATGGATAAAGGGATGGTGATTTCTGAGATTCAACTGCTGAAAAAAACCGGGGGCAAATCCGGCGATTATACCCGACAAGCCTGAAGAAAATCCTTGTGATAGGATCACCTGTGTTCCGTAAATGTGATGGGTAAAACCTATGCCTCGCAGTTGGCCGCGCAAACCTGACCGTAAAACTGATCCTGAATTCCGTCGCGCCGAAGACCGGATGAATTTTATTGTCCATGTGATGGTCTACCTCGCGATTAATTCGCCCATTTGGTTTACTGCCATGATTCAAACGACGGTAGAGCGTCCCTGGGTCAAACCGTTTAGCCTTGTTTGGTTGGGCATTTTAGGGTTACACCTGCTTTACATTACGGCGATCGCCGATTATTCGGAGGCTTCCAATGGCTAGCACAATTCAAATCGAAAAACTCGCCGCAGAGATTGGTGAAAATATTTATATCGATGTGTCTGGGTGGCATTTATATTTAGCCGATGCCCATTTACACACCACCGTTGCTGAGAAAATTTTCCCGTCCATTGAAGACCGTGCAGTAGACGAAGCAAAAGTGATGGATGTTTTACGCTCGATCCAAGTTCCCCTGGGGGGCAAACAAGCTTTTGTCACCCTGGCCCAACTGATCCCCACCGCCGGCCAAGGGGATCTGCTCAAGCTCCTCGAAGACTATCAAGACAATTGGTAAATTAAAGCGATCAATGGCAGAAATTATTCTGTTAGAAAATGCAGCCGCCACCCAAGCTCTTGGGGTAAAGCTCGGTCAAAGGTTGCCAGAAAATACGGTGATCTTGCTCAGGGGCGATCTGGGGGCCGGAAAAACGACCCTCACCCAGGGCATTGGTTTAGGTCTAGGAATTACTGAGGCGATCGCCAGTCCGACTTTTACCCTGGTGAACGAATACCACACCGGACGCATTCCCCTCTATCACCTGGATTTGTACCGTCTTGAACCTGCACAAGTCGATGGTCTCTATCCCGAAACCTACTGGGAGGGCGAAGAATGTGACCCTGGCCTGACGGTCATTGAATGGTCAGAACGCTTACCCTATCTCCCGGAATCTTATTACCAAATTGAATTGAGCCATACTCGCAATGATCAGCGGCAAGCGACTGTGTCTGCGGTTAATGCGGATTTAAAATTGCTTGTCTCTTAGAAATTTTCAGCTAAAGTTAAGGACGAACCATCAGCCTGGGGCGCACCATGGAATTTCTCGCAATCTTGATGTCCGGTTTTCTGACGGCCCTTGCCCCAGTGGGCTTGATCCTAGAGGAGGTCGGCGGTAAACGCATTGGCGATCGCCTCCAAGCCGCAGAAACCTTTGAAGTGCGGGTCGATAATGTTCCTAGTCACCAACTTCTCAAGGGCAAAATTGACCGCGTTCAGATTGCTAGTCGTGGCGTTGAACTTTTTCCTGGCCTACGTTTTGAGGTGCTAGAACTTGAAACCGATCCCCTCAGTTTTGACCTGGCTAAAGTTCGCAGTGGCAAACCTGGCCCCGGTGTTTTGGATCAGCCCCTCCAGGCAGGCGTGCGCTTTGTTCTCACCGAAACTGATCTCAATCAAGCCTTAACGTCTCCACAAGTTACGGCCTTGATACAACCTCTCATTAATCGTCTGCTCACCCGTCCCGGCAGCACCAATCCACCCCGTTTCCAATTAGAAAATGCCACCGTCGATTTCCTCGACGAAAACCGTCTCCAGTTCACCGGAGAAATGTTCCAGATCAATCCTGAAACAGGCGAAGCAGAGCGGGCGACGCTCCAACTCAGTTTTACCCTCGGCCTCGCATCTGGTAGCCAATTCCAACTCACAGACTTTGAAGGGGCAGTTAATGATCAACCCCTCCCTCCGCCCCTCCTGAATGGCTTTGCCCAAGGGTTTAGTCGTCGCTTCAATCTGCGGATCTTTCAAGACCGGGGTTTAACGGCCCGCTTTCTCCAACTTCAAACCGGCGATCGCCAAATCCAGGGGGCAATGTTCATTCAGTTGGCTAACCCCACCCCCCAATAAATAACAAAATCTAATCACAGCCCTCAAAATTTTTGAGGTTTTCCTTTGCCCCAATCCATAGATATAAGAGTATAGTTTACCTAGATTGCATAGCTTAAAAACAATATCTAGGACACCGGAGCTCAGTCACCATGGATCAAAACTGGATTGCTTTTCTCATTACCGCTGATGTCATGGCCTTTTTGCTCATTTTGGGATTGCGGACATGGCTCTTGCCAGAAGAAAAATAAAAGCTTTCGTCGAATAGCGCAAAAAGAAATCCTCCATACCCTGGAGGATTTCTTTTATCAATCTCAATTTTGTTTTAGAGCTTTATTTCTGGAATTTATTCCGGAGAAAAATAGCTGTGCCATTCATCGCCAATAACACCACCATCAAAACAATAATCCCCGCTGCTGCCACCGTGTGAAACTCTTCTTGGGGGCGGGAAACCCAGTTGAAAATTTGAATCGGCAGCGCCGTAAATGGCGTCTGGAGCCCTTCTAAGGATAAAGAAGGCAAGAAAGCGATAAAGGTCAAGGCCCCTAGGGTAATCAGTGGGGCTGTTTCACCGATTGCACGGGAAAGGGCCAAGATAGTCCCTGTTAAAATCCCCGGTAGGGCGAGGGGGAAAATTTGCTCCCGTACCACTTGCCATTTGGTCGCTCCGAGGGCTAGACCAGCTTGCCTGAGGCTATCGGGTACAGCCTTGAGAGCTTCGCGGGTTGCGACAATAACAATGGGCAAAATCAATAGGCTGAGGGTTAAAGCACCAGCTAAAACACTGCGTCCCCCTGTCATTGGAGAAAGGAGCCGGACAAAAACCTGTAGCCCCAAAAGACCATAAATAATTGAAGGAACGGCAGCGAGATTGTTGATGTTGACTTCAATGATTTTCGTGAAAGTATTTTCAGCGGAAAATTCCTCTAGGAAGATCCCCGCACCCACACCGATGGGAAAGGTGATTATGGCAGTTAGGATCATTAACCAAATTGTCCCGACAAGGGCTGATTTGAGGCCGGCATCTTCGGGGCGTCTAGAGGGAAAGGAAGTTAATAATTTCCAATCGAGGCGCGGCAGACCATCGAAGAAAACGTCGATCAAGAGAACGGCCAGCACCACAATGCTTAAAATTACAGCGATCCAACTGAGAGTTTGAAATGCGGTATCCCAGCGGTAACGGGTTTTAAGACGAGTATCGAACAGGGTGTTCGTATTTTGGGAATTGGGAGGGTTACTATTCATTCGTATTTCTGTCTATAGCGACGCACAACCCAGTAACTGAGGATGTTTAGGGTCAGGGTGATCAAGAATAAAGATAAACCAACGGCATAAATGGTCTTAAAAGCCAAACTGCCAGCCGGGGCATCCCCAAGACTAACTTGAACAATAAAAGCAGTCATGGTGGCGATGGGCACCGTGGGATTGAGGGTGAGGGTCGGGTTTAAACCAGCGGCAATGGTCACAATCATCGTTTCTCCGACGGCCCTAGAAATAGCCAAAATAAAGGAAGAAACAATCCCGGACAAGGCGGCGGGTAAGACGACATTCACGATGGTTTCTCGTTTGGTGGCCCCCAGTCCGTAGGAACCTTGACGTAGGCTATCGGGCACGGCATAGATTGCATCTTCACTGAGGGAGGCAACCAAGGGCAAAATTGAAATCCCTAACACTAAACCGGCACTCAAGGCATTGAAGGGAGAAAGCCCTGGAATAATCGCCCGTAGCGCTGGGGTCACCAATAACAGGGCAAAATAACCATAGACAACGGAGGGCACCCCTGCCAGAATTTCGAGGGCGGGCTTGAGCCATTTTCGGATCCCAGGGGAAGCATATTCACTTAAGCAAATAGCGGCCAACAGACCCAACGGCAAGGCCACGGAAATGGCGATCGCCGTCGTCATCAGGGTGCCAGAAACCAGCACAAAAATACCAAATTTTGGATCGACAAATAGCGGCGTCCAGCGGGTATCTGTTAGGAAAGTAAACAGGGAAACCTCATTAAAGAAGCCCGCCGCATCGACGACCAATGTGATGACAATTCCAAACGTGGTTAACACTGACACCAGGGCAAATAAACCAAAAAGCCCCACGATTAAACGTTGGCTCCATTTACTAAATGTCCGTGTTGTCCGCCAGAGTCCCGCATCAGCAAGGGGGGGGAAAGGACTAGTTGTCATAATCTTTAAATACTTATGATTTTGATTTATCAGCGATGCCACTACAAAAACAGCGGCATTCATTCAAAGCATAAAGGGAGTCGGGCCTTTTCTGAATGAATCTGCCCCACTCCCCAGCGAAACCTAAAAATAAAACCTAGAGAACTTCACCCAATCGAACACCGACGGTGGAACCACCATTAAAGATCGAACCAGTGGTGCGAGCAGCAAGGCGTTCCTGGGCCTTGGCGTAGAGTTCAGAATTGAGAGCAACATAGCCAACTTCAGAAACGAGGGAAGAATTTTCTTCAGCCGAGTAGAAGTCCATGAAGGCTTGAACCTGGGGCTTCTCATCCAAAGACGCTGCACTGACATAGATGAAAATCGGGCGAGCCAAAGGCTGATAGGTAGAGTCGTCTACCGTCGCAGTGCTAGGAGCCACACAGCCATCACCATTGCTGGGATCGCCGTCATCAATGGCAGCTGCATTCAAGTTGTCAGCATTTTCTTCGTAGTAAGCCAAACCGAAATAGCCCATGGCGTTGGGATCATTCACAACCCCTTGGACAACAACGTTGTCATCTTCACTGGCAGTGTAATCACCCCGGCTAGCCCCTTCTTCACCATTGATGGCGTCGGTGAAGTAGTCGAAAGTTCCAGAGTCAGTCCCTGGCCCATAGAGAGTGAGGGGAGCATCCGGGAAGCCTTCCCGTACTTGACTCCAGTTGTTAATTTGAGAATCAGGAGACCAAATGCTAGCCAATTCTTCGGTGGTTAAACAAGTGGCCCAGTCGTTTTCGGGGTTAATAACAACGGAAATCGCGTCATAGGCGACGGGAATTTCGATATATTCGATGCCAGCCTGTTCACAAGCTTCGATTTCTTCGGTGGAAATCGGGCGGGAAGCGTTAGAAATATCAGTTTCGCCAGCGCAGAACTTAGAAAAGCCACCACCAGTCCCGGAAACCCCAACGGTTACGCGGGTATCGGGGTTTGCGATTTGGAATTCCTCGGCCATGGCTTCGGTAATCGGGAAAACGGTACTAGAACCATCAATGAGGACATCGCCAGACAAACCAGACGCACTATCTGCAGGAGCATCAGTTGTGCCAGTGCCTTCAGTTGGTGTTTGGGTAGTATTACAAGCTGCAAGTGCAGCGGTAAGGGTGAGGCCAGCAAGACCCAAAGATAAGGTACGGAGGCGAGTAGCGCTCTGTTTCATAGTTTCCTCTATTGTGTACTGTGCAATTAAGCGTAAGTGAGCGATGGATTAAAACTTTTTAGCGAGATCGAGGCTTTCAGGCATTGACTGCTAGTCAGAGATTAAGATTAGAGCGATTTTTCTAGACTTAAACTCTCTGAAGCTCTGATGAATTTGTAAATCTTCGAAAAAATGAATTGAGATTCACAAAACTTTTCAAGATGTTTATACCATAACTACAGAAAATCAATGCAGAATTTATGTTTGTTTTTTCTCTCCTCTCTCCAAAAAGTCCATCAGCCTTAAGCAAAGTTTTTAGGGAGGTTAAATGAAGGTTAATCTTTGCAAAAGTCGAGGTAAATTCAGGGGGAGATTTTCAGCCAAATATCAAAGCAGTGACCAGTTTAATTTGATTTGACTGCTAAAAGTCTTAGACGACATTCAGGGCATCATGGGAGGCATTTAGATTGTTGATGGTTCAAGAAGTAATCTTTTTTTGAAGGACTAACTTAAATCGCGAAAAACCAGTTCACAATAGCATTATTTTAGCAATCGCAAAATAGTTTTTATGCCCAAAAAAACAGTTTCATTTTGACTAAAAAGTAATGTACTTTTTCTGAAAATATTGTACTTTCAGTTTTTATGGAAAGCTGTGGGTTCGAGACAGCAGAAATGAAGTTAATTCCCAATGGTTATTCACGGCAAGTTTACGGATCAATGCATTGATTGTCTTTTTGGCGATCGCCTTTTAGCCTAGGGAGTTACTGATGCGGGTTCAATCCCCAGAGTTTTAGGAAGCATAAAGTTTTAAAAAGCTTACCGGACAAGGTTTTGGGGGGCGATCGCTAAAAAAATGAAAAAGTCTGCGATACTGGTATCCGGTCAATTGTCAGAAGGGAAAAATTATGGCAGGTAGCGAAGTCAAAGCCGACTATTGGATTAACGAGTACATTACGCCCTGGGATATTTATAGCCACGGGATCACCAAGATTTTGGCCTATAAACAAACCCAATTTCAGGAGATGGCGATCGTTGAAAGCGGTGCCTATGGTAAAGCCCTGGTGCTGGATGGAAAATGGCAGTCCTGTACCGGCGATGAATTTCTCTACCATGAACCCCTTGTTCATCCGGCGATGATTGCCCACGGTGCGCCGAAAAAAGTGTTAATTCTCGGTGCTGGGGAAGGGGCAACGGTGCGCGAAGTGCTGCGCTGGCAGTCCGTCGAAAAGGTGATGATGGTCGATATCGACGGCGAAGTAGTAGAAGCCTGTAAGGAATATTTGCCGGAGATGCACCAGGGGGTCTTTGATGATCCACGCCTCGATCTGCGCATTGAAGATGCCTTTAAGATTTTAGAAACCACCACCGAGAAGTGGGATGTGATCATTTCTGACCTGTCTGATCCCATCGAGGAAGGCCCTTCCTTTAAGCTCTTTACCAAGGAATATTTCACGCAACTGAAGGATGTGCTCGCGCCCGGTGGGGTTGTGGCAGTGCAGGCTGGCCCCACGGCTCCGGCGAATCTGCGGCTCCATGCCCGGCTGGTGAACACCCTCAAGGCCGTTTACACCAATGTTTCCTCCTACTCGACGCCCATTTCGAGCTACGGCTCCCCCTGGGGTTTTGCGATCTGCACCGATGGGGATTTGAATCTGCGCCCCGACCCGGAAGCCGTGGATCAACTTTTGGCTGAGCAAACCACCGGTGGCTTCAAGATTATCGATGGCTTAACGCTGTTGGGAATGTTGCAAACTTTCCGCCATGTCCGTGAGGCGATCGCCACCCACACCGAAGTCTTTACCCTAGCGGAACCGCCGAAGTTTTTCGGGAAAGGTCACAAAGCGCAGTAGAGACATTTTTCTAAGTTCTCTCCAGTTTTAAAAACCCCTCTAACTCCCCTTTAGGGGAGAGGGTTTTGGGGATTTTTGGGCAGCACGGGCCATGATCCAGGCGAGAACGGCCAGGAAGAGAATGCCCCAGAAACCGCCGAGGGGATTGCCATCAACGCCCGTTAGCCAAGGGGAAACGCCTTCTTTGGATTGGATCAAACCCCCCACATTAAAAATGTAATAGCCCCAAACTAAGCCCCCATGGAGACCGATGGGTTTGCCGAGGCGACCAAAGCGCGATCGCTTCGCCCAAACTAAAGTCAATCCCAACAGCACCAAACCGGGAAATACCGGGAGCGTTCGGATCATCTCCGGGAGGGGTTTCAGAAAATGTAAAACCGCAAAGGCGATCGCACTACCCCAAAGCACTGTTTTTGAGCCATAGTCCCGCTCTAGCTCGTCATAAACCCAGCCCCGAAACACCAATTCTTCTGCGAGGGCCACCCCCAGACCGCTCAAGGCTCCTTCGATCACAATGCGAATCAAGGCCGTTGTGGGGGGAATAAGCTCGATAAAACCCAACAGATCTTCAAAAATCAGCAGTGCCCAGGTAAACCCCAGGCCATAGGCCAAACCTGTAACCAAATCCACACCATTCGCCCGCTGCCACACCAAACCATAGCGCCGGAAGGGTTGCGTTTCCCCGTGGACTTGTTTCACCCAAAAGGGAAGATAGACCAGAAACTCAAGGAACAGCAGTCCCATGGTCAAGATGGTGGTCAGGTTTTCGTCGGCGCGAAAAATCAAGTACAACGGGGCCGCGAGGGGAAGCCAGATGATCCCCAAACTCAAGAAAAAAAGTCCCAGCCGCAGGGGTGCTGGGGTGGTTTTACAGAGATGCCAAAATCGTTTCAAGGGAAAAAGTCGTTGAGGTTTGCCACCTTCTATTTAATCTGTTTCTGGGCCGCAATCTGGCGATCGCCTTGATTAAAAAGGCAAAATATCTCTATTCGTCCGGCTCGATGGTGCTGGTGAGGCCGTGCATTTTCAAGGTTTCACAATAAAATTCCGCGTGTTCCTGCACACAGGTGATCACCAGGGCAATGCCGTTGGTGTGGGCTTCCATCATGATACTGACCGCCTGGGGTTGGGTCAGACCGGCCACCGTTTGCATCAAGGTCTGTACCACATGTTCCATGGAGTTAAAGTCGTCGTTATGGAGCAGTACCCGGTAGCGGGGGGCTGGTTTACGGATGGTCGAAGTGGAACGTTGTTCGATCACACCGGTAGACATGATGAAGAAACCTCCTAGGCAATATTGGATTCAAGGGAAAAGATGAACTTTTACTGTCTCGGCAACTGTTGAGTTTCTGCCGCAGTAAACAATGTCACAATCAAAAACCGTCGCTTAGGTTATAGCACAAATTTTACGGGAACCTCACCCGGCGATCGCCCCAGAACCCCCCGGAAGAAAACGATACAATAGCAGTAGTTAACATTTATTTACAAAAAAATCTCCGATGAGTGCGACCGTTTCCCCCCATGTTCTCGCTGAAAATCCCCCCAGTCAGTTTTGGCGATGGCGGGGTTATAACATCCACTATGTCCAGGCCGGCACCAGCCAAGGCAAACCGCCCTTGCTCTTAGTCCATGGCTTTGGGGCTTCGACAGATCACTGGCGCAAAAACATTACGGTACTGCAAGGGGATTTTTCGGTGTGGGCGATTGATTTACTCGGCTTCGGGCGATCGCCAAAGGCTCCCGTTGTTTACAGCGGCGCTCTGTGGCGGGATCAACTGCGCGATTTTATTAACGAAGTCATTGGTGAACCCGTGGTGTTAGCCGGGAATTCCCTGGGGGGTTATGCGTCCCTTTGTGCAGCAGCCCAATGTCCAGAGGTGGCCAAGGGGTTAATTCTCCTCAATAGTGCTGGCCCCTTCAGTGACCAAGTAAAAGCCCAACCTTCTCCCTGGAAAAAAGCCCTCCGTAAGGTTCTGTTTAGTCCCCTTTCAACCCAGCTTATTTTCCAATACACCAAACGGCGCGCCACCATCCGTAAAATCCTGCAAAAGGTTTACGTCAACCAAGGGGCGGTGACCGAACGTTTGATCGACGAAATTCAGCGCCCTTCTAATGATCCAGGGGCAGCCAAAGTTTTTGCGGCGGTTTTTAACACCCCAGAAGGAGCCAAAGTCGATCATCTCCTGGAAGCACTAGATCGACCGTTATTGATGATTTGGGGCGAAAAAGATCCCTGGATTCGGGCGCGGGAGCGGGGCGCAAAGTTTAAACAACACTGTCCTAACCTCGTGGAACATTACCTGGAGTCGGGCCACTGTCCCCACGACGACACCCCGGAACTGGTCAATCCCTTAATTCGCGATTGGCTCAACCAAACGTTTTAGGAAATCAAGCAATTTTGGTGCAATGACGATGGCGACCACTTTTAATCTTTCACCCCTCATCCGCATTACCCTGTTGAGTCTCTATGTTTCACTCACAGTCCCGATTCCGTTTTTAGCGGACGTCACCCAAGCTCCTGTTTCTCCAGTGCTCCTCTGGGTTGGTTTGGGGTTGGGGGCGATTTTTCTTTACGGTGCCCTCAGTGAAAAAGTCTGTCTGGATGAAACCGGAATTACCGTCACCTATCCGACTTGGTTCCGCTGGCTGACCCGTAAGGGCTGGTCATTGCCCTGGGAAAAAATCGACCAACTGAAAATGCGCACCACGGGTCAAGGGGGCTTGGTTTATTATTTCGTCACCCCAGAACGCGATCGCGCCTATTTGTTACCGATGCGGGTGGCGGGCTTTGCGAAGATGGTAGGCTTGATTGAAGCACAAACCAATATTGATACCAGCGATGTGCGGCCCCTGTCTCAACCGTGGATGTACATGATTTTGCTGGGGTTTACGGTGCTGCTGTGCCTCGTGGATGGTTGGGCGATCGCCACCGCCCTGACTTTGTCCTAAGCTCCGGACATTATCTGCGGTTCCGGGCTTCAGATCTAAGATTTCCTTCTAATGTGGAAACAAAGTCATCTGCAAGGGAAGGAAGAAAAAACATGGTGCGAGTCAAACCTTACTTATTTTGTTTGGCGATCGGGTGTTGGCTGAGTGCGACCCCAGGGGCGATCGCCAACCCGAAACCCGGCTGGGAACCCTGGCGACCCAACGAAACAGAAGACGACAACTGGTCGTTTAGTGCGGGGTTTTCTAATCTGGAGCTGGGGGGCTACATGGACTACGAATATACCTGCACCCAAGCCGCCACAGCAGCAGAGCAAGAACCCGTTTTTGAATATCGCTTAAATAGTTTAGTGAAAGCCATTGGCACAGGTCAGGTGCAATATCGCTGCCTCGTCAATGATCAAATCGTTGCCCAGCACACCAGTACAGCCACCTTAAATGATCAACCCTCTCGCGGTTGTTTGATCGTTCAGAGTGATTTGGGGACGGGTCTTAATGTTAGGCAGGAACCCACTGTCGCAGCGCCAGTTGTGGGCTTTCTCAGCAACGGTAGTCAGATTATGGTGACAGGATCGCCCGCCTACCTCAGTGAAGACACCACCGGGCGAACTTGGCTTTATATTCCCTTTCAGCAGGATTACGCCTGGACATCTGTCATGGCCGAAGCTGGCGGTCACATTAATTACCGTTTCTGTGATTAATCAGGCTCAATTTTTGGTTTGCGATTCTCCAGGCGATCGCCACTGCCTTAAACTGGGCATAACACGCTAAAATCAGGGTTCTGTTTCGGGACTTGGGCGACAGAAAAAGAATGTATTTGCAAACCTTGCACCTCCGTAATTTTCGCAACTACTACCATCAGCACGTTGATTTTTCGGCCCAAAAAACCATCTTGATCGGCAACAACGCCCAGGGAAAATCAAACCTCCTCGAAGCCGTTGAACTCCTGGCCAGCCTCAAGACCCACCGCACCAGCCGGGACGCCGACCTAGTGAAACAAGGGGAAGCCACCGCCCGCATCCAAGCCCAAATTCAGCGCGGCTATGGCACCGTTGACTTTGATCTGTTGCTCCGCAACCAGGGGGGACGCACCCTCAAGCTCAATGGTGAAACCCTCCGTCGCCAACTCGATGGCCTCGGTACCCTGAATGCCGTGGAATTTTCCTGCCTTGATTTAGACCTCGTGCGGGGTGGGCCTGACTGTCGTCGCCAATGGATTGATAATCTTTTGATCCAGTTAGAACCTGTCTATGCCCGGATTTTGCAGGAGTATCAACAGGTGCTGAAGCAACGCAATGCCCTCTTAAGAACGGCCAAAAAACTCCACCGGAACCAAGCGGCGATCCCCACTGATTTGACCCAACAGTTGACCCTCTGGGATCTCCAGTTAGCAGCCACAGGTTCGCGGGTCACCAGAAGGCGATCGCGGGGATTGCTCAGACTGATGCCCCTGGCCCAAGCTTGGCACCGTGATATCAGTAGCCAAACCGAAACCTTAGAAATCACCTATTGTCCCAATATTCCCTGGCAACGGGATGACCCCCACCATGTGCAACAGGCCTGCCTCGACAAAATAGAACAACGCCGCCAAGCAGAACAACACCAGGGCAGCAGCATGGTTGGCCCCCACCGGGACGAAATCGAATTTTCCATTAATGGCACCCCCGCCCGCTTCTATGGCTCCCAGGGACAGCAACGCACCTTGGTTTTAGCGCTCAAACTCGCCGAGCTGCAACTCATTGAGGCGATCATCGGAGAACCCCCCCTGTTGCTTTTAGATGATGTCCTGGCTGAGCTTGATCCCTCCCGCCAAAATCAACTGCTAGATACGATTCAAACCCGTTTCCAAACCCTGATTACAACCACTCACCTCAATTCCTTTGGGGCAGACTGGCTAAAGCATTCGCAAATTTTGACGGTAAACCAAGGCACCTTACAACCCTACGCCCGTCCCCTGTCGGAAACCTACGGCCCCTGAGGTAGATTGGCTCCCCACGACAGATGACAATCCTGGAATTCGATCATAATGTAAGGGTATTTGCTCTTTTTGGTGTGAGCTGACCATGATTGCCAATCCTTCTAGTTCTCCGAGCTTCGATAACGTTACGCCCCTACCCCAGAGTGGTGCTTCGGTACCCATTTCTGTTTATCAACAACTAGCTGAAAAACTCCGGGCCACCCAAGCGGAGATGACAGCCCTCCAGCAGGAAAATCAACAGTTGCGGGTGCATAACCGGAAGCTATATAACCAGGTGCATCAGGTGGTGCAATCTACAGAGCGCCTCAAGGAAATGGTCAACCGCCATGATTTTGGCATTGAGCCGCTGCCACCGGTTACGCCCCACCACCGTCCCCCACAGGGAAAGACAACTGTGAATAATGTGATCGCGGCTCTACCGACGCCAGAACCTGTACGGCAGTTTACGACGGTACCGCCGGAGCAGTTTGAGAGTGGGACGGATTTTGATGCTGGGGTGAGTGCTTGGGTGCTCTTGGTAGCGGCGATCGCCATGATTTTGACAGCATTTGGGGCAGGATACATGGTAGTTTTACCTCTGCTGAACAATAACAACGCCCCATCCCGATAAGCTGGGACTGGTACTTTTTTCTAGACATAATGGCAACAATTCAAGCTTTACGAGGAACAAAGGATATTTTTGCGCCGGAGATCGCCTACTGGCAGCAGGTGGAGGCGGTGGTGCGCGATTGCCTCGGCCGGGCGATGTACCAGGAGATCCGCACGCCCATTTTTGAGCAGACCAGCTTGTTTGAGCGGGGGATCGGTGAGGCGACGGACGTGGTCAGTAAGGAAATGTATTCTTTCACAGACCGGGGCGATCGCCCGATTACCCTCCGGCCTGAAGGGACAGCAGGGGCAGTCCGGGCCTATATTGAGCGGAAATTGTTTGCCCAGGGGGGTGTGCAGCGGCTGTGGTACACAGGGCCAATGTTTCGCTATGAAAGACCCCAAGCGGGCCGTCAACGGCAATTTCACCAGGTGGGGGTTGAGGTGCTTGGCAGTGCGGATCCCCGCGCCGATGTGGAAGTGATGGCGATCGCCACAGAAATTTTGCAGAAACTCGGCCTGAAAAATCTCAGCCTGCAATTAAACTCGGTGGGGAATGGCGGCGATCGCCAACGGTATCGTGAAGCTTTAGTAGACTATCTAACCCCTTTTAAGGCGGATCTCGATGCCGATTCCCAGGAGCGGCTCGAGCGCAATCCCCTGCGCATTTTGGATAGCAAAGATCAAAAAACTCAGGAAATCGCCCAAAATGCCCCCAGTATCCTGGATTATCTGGGGGATGACTCAAAAAAACATTTCGACCAAGTGCAAGCTTCCCTCACGGCCCTGGGCATTGATTATGTGTTAAACCCTTGCCTTGTGCGGGGCCTAGACTACTACACCCACACCGCCTTTGAAATCCAATCCAGCGACCTCGGTGCCCAGGCCACGGTCTGTGGAGGCGGGCGTTATGATGGCCTCGTGGCAGAATTGGGTGGCCCCGAAACGCCAGCAGTGGGTTGGGCCATTGGTTTAGAGCGTTTGGTGATCCTGTTACAACAATTGGGAGAAGCCCCCGGCCCCCAACTTGATTTTTACCTCGTTTCCAAAGGAGAACAGGCCGAGGCCGCCGCTGTGATTTTGGCCCATAAGTTGCGTTTTGCGGGGTTCTCGGTGGAGCTTGATCTCAGTGGTAGTGCCTTTGGGAAGCAATTTAAACGAGCTGACCGCAGTGGGGCGATCGCCTGTTTGGTGCTTGGCGATGAGGAGGTCGCCAACCAACAGGTACAACTCAAATGGCTCCAGACCAAGGCCCAAGAAACCCTGGCCCAAGCGGATCTGTTGGGAAATCTTGAGCAGTGGCGTCAAAAAATTCAGCAGGCAAAACATTAGAACCCCAGAGGAGGCGTCGATGGTGCACTGGCAATTTCTGCTACAAAAAAAAGGCGATCGCAATTGGGACATCCTCCAGACCGAGACCCTGAGCTTAGCGCCTGGGGAGTATCGTCTAGCTGCCCGGGGCGACGCCCAAGTAGAAATTCACTGTGAGATTTGCTTTCCCCAAGGACAAAGATCGCAGCGCATAGATGTCACCACCGACCAGGGCTTATTTGCGATCATGCCCCTGCAACACCTCGGTGCTGGAGAATGGGTGATCATCTGCCGGAGCCTTGAGGTGACTAACCCCTGGGAAAAACGTCTCACGCTCCAGGTCACCCAGCCAACATTTAAGCCGTTGCCGCTGCCCCCAAACCCCAATGTCTTTTCCTTTGAAACAACGTTTTCCTTAGCAGACAGTCAACCAGAAACAGCAGATCAGTCTACCCAAAAAACAAGCGACGATGCTCCCCCTCCACGGGAAGAAACTGCAGCAACACCCGTGATGAATTCTTTGGCCGACGCTGACCAAAGTGCAGCAAACCATGAAACGTTAGAAGAATTAGCCGGAGTAGATGAGGCTCCCACTCTGTTAGAAACATCAGAAACACCCACACCACCAGTATCTCCAGAATTAGATGAAGAGGAACACGCCACCGCCCTGCGAGAAAATTCCCTCACGGCATTGGATGAGCTGCTCAGGGAAGAATTAGAGCCGATTTGGGCAGAAATGGATCAAGTGGCCCAAGCTCAAATTGCCGCTGCACCACCCGCGCCGCCCACTTTGGATATTCCTCCGGCCCCACTCCCCTATCAGATTGTCCTGGCGCAGACCGTTTATCCTTGGGACACAACTCATGCACCGGAACTCCGGGGAGACATTCAACCCAATCCCGCCGCTGGCGATCGCCAACCAATTTCTGAGCCTGGCACCCTAACGTTTACCCTCCGGGATCCCCAGACAGCCACAGTGGTAACCACCTTAACGGCGGCGATCGCCCTTGATGATTTTCCCTGTGCCTTTAGCCAAACCATTACCATCGATGAGCCTCTAACAACTCTGCTCCTGGTCGGAGAAATCACCCTACACACGGAGGCAAGGGCATTACTCGCCCAGCAAACCTTTAGCCTTATGGCAGATTATGGGGCGATCGCCAACCAACTCCAAGCAACCGCGCCCCCAAAACCAGACTCCCCAGCGCCAACTACGCCCACACCCAAACCCCTCAAGCTCCCTACTCCTGAGGCCGTGGCTCCTAGTCCCCAGCCCCAAAGTCAGCAAACCCCGACCATTCTGCCCCCCAAGCTCAAAGCTAAAAGCCAAAAGTCAACCACGGGCCTGCAATTGCCCAACTTTACCCCCAAGGCGACTGTGCCTGATGCGAGATCT